>JADGHP010000022.1 GCA_019683855.1 Thermoleophilia bacterium | reverse complement strand
CTCCGCCGCCTCCGCGTACCAGCGCGCGAACTGGCGCAGCGGGTCGTCGTCGAGGTCGCTTCGCCGCAACGCGAGGTCCACGGGACGGATGATCGCACCGCCGCCACCATGCGACTGCGCGGCGCGCCGAGGCGGCACCCGCCCGCGACCGGGAGCGCATGGAACGGCTGACGACGGGCATACCCAGATGAGCGACGAGATGAGCACGATCGCCGGAGAGCCGACCGACGTCATCCTCCGAGACGGCTCGACGCTGCGCCTCCGGGCGCCGCTCGCGGCCGACGCGGAGGCGGTGCTCGACTTCTTCGCGCGGCTCTCGGAGCGGAGCCGCTACCTGCGCTTCCACGGGTTCCCGGCGCTCGGGCCGAAGCTCGTGGAGCCCGTTCTCGACCCCGACTGGGACGAGCGCGGAGCGCTGATCGGCTGCCTCGAGAGTCGCGTGGTCGCCCTCGCGAACTGGGTGCGGCTGCGCGACCGCCGTGCTGCGGAGGTCGCGTTCACGGTCGACGACGCCCACCAGCGGCGCGGCATCGGTACGCGCCTGCTCGAGCGGCTCGCGGCGCTCGCAGCCGAGGCCGGAATCGAGCAGTTCGTCGCGCAGGTGCTGCCCGACAACCGCGACATGCTCGACGTCTTCCGCGACGCCGGCTTCGACGCGGTGCGCGAGCTCGCCGGCGGCGAGGTCGAGGTGCGGTTCCCGATCGCGCCGACGAGCCGCTACCGCGAGCGGGTCGCGGCACGAGACCACGTCGCCGTGCGGGCGTCGCTGCGGCCGTTCTTCGAGCCCGCGTCGGTCGCGGTGATCGGCGCCTCCCCGCGCCGCGGCTCGATCGGCGGCGAGCTCTTCCGCAACATCCTCGCCGCCGACTTTACGGGCTCGGCCTATCCGGTCAACCGCCGAGGCGAGCCGGTCGCCGGCGTCCACGGCTACAGGAGCGTCGCCGAGATCCCCGACGAGGTGGAGCTGGCCGTCATCTCGCTTCCCGCCGAGCACGTCCCGGCGGCGGCGCAGGCAGCGCTCGAGGCGGGGGTGCGCGCGCTCGTCGTCATCTCGGCGGGCTTCGCCGAGACCGGCGAGGAGGGGAGGGAGCGCCAGGAGCGGCTGCTCGAGCTCGTGCGCGCGCACGGAGCCCGCCTCGTGGGCCCGAACTGCCTCGGCATCGCCTCCACCTCGGTGCGCCTGAACGCGACGTTCGCGCCTCGCGCGTTCCCGGCCGGGAAGATCGGCTTCTCCTCGCAGAGCGGCGCGCTCGGGCTGGCCCTGCTCGAGCGGGCCGAGGCGAGCGGGCTCGGGCTCACCTCGTTCGTCTCGATCGGCAACAAGGCCGACGTCTCCTCGAACGACCTGCTCGAGTGGTGGGAGGACGACGAGGAGACCGAGATCGTGATCCTCTACCTCGAGTCCTTCGGCAACCCGCGGGGGTTCGCGCGTATCGCGCGGCGGCTCGCGCGGCGCAAGCCGATCCTCGCCATGAAGGGAGGCACGACCCGCGCGGGGACGCGGGCGGCGAGCTCCCACACCGCCGCGCTCGCGGGCTCCGAGGCCGCGGTCGACGCGCTCTTCCGCCAGGCCGGCGTGATCCGGACGCGCACGCTCGACGAGCTCGTGGACGTGGCGACGCTGCTCTCGGCGCAGCCGGTGCCGCGCGGCCGGCGCGTGGCGCTGGTGACGAACGCGGGCGGCCTCGGCATCCTCGCCGCCGACGCGTGCGAAGCGGCCGGGCTCGAGCTGCCGCCGCCGAGCGCGCAGGCGCGAGCGGCGCTCGCCGAAGCGATGCCCGCCGAGGGGAGCGTCGCGAACCCGATCGACATGCTCGGCTCCGCCGACGCGGGGAGCTTCGCGAAGGTGCTGCCGATCGTCCTCGCCGACCCCGGCATCGACGCCGTGATCGCGCTGTTCGTGCCGACCGTCGGCGTGGACGAGGAGGCGGTCGGCGCCGCGATCAGCCGCGCCGCCGCGGACGCCGACGGCAAGCCGGTCCTCTGCGCCTTCCTCAGCGCGAGAGGCGCCCCGGCGAGCCTGCGCAGCGTCGCTCAGGTGCCCTCGTTCGCCTACCCGGAGGCGGCCGCGCGAGCGCTCGGGCGGGCGGCGGAGCGCGGCGACTGGCTGCGCCGGCCGGCCGGGACGGTGCCCGAGCTCGACGTCGACCGCGAGGCGGCCGAGGCGGTGGTCGCCGAGGCGCTCGCTCGCAGCGCAGACGGCTGGCTCGAGGCGGCACAGGCGCGGCGCCTGCTCGAAGCGTACGGGCTCCCCCTCGTCCCCGAGCGCGTCGCCGCCTCGCCGGACGAGGCGGTGGCCGCGGCGCGCGAGCTGGGGCTGCCCGCGGTCGTCAAGAGCGCGGCCCCGGGCGCGCACAAGACGGAGACGGGCGGCGTGGCGCTGAGCCTCGCCGACGCGCAGGCCGTGCGCGCGGCCGCGGAGCGGATCGGCGTCCCGGTTCTCGTCCAGCCGATGGTCCGCGGCGGCGCCGAGCTGCTCGCGGGCGCCGTGCAGGATCCCCTGTTCGGGCCGCTCGTGGCGTTCGGTCCGGGAGGCGTCCTCGCGGAGCTGATCGGGGAGGCTCAGTTCCGTCTCGCGCCGCTCACCGACCTCGACGCCGAGGAGCTCGTGCGCGGCGGCAAGGCGGGACGGCTCGTCGCCGGGTTCCGGGGGACGCCGCCCGCGGACGAGGACGCGCTCGTCGACTTCGTGCTTCGGCTCTCGCGGCTCGCGGACGACCTGCCGGAGGTGGCCGAGCTCGACCTCAACCCGGTGCTCGCGCTCCCGGACGGCTGCGTCGCCGTCGACGCGCGCGTCCGCGTCGCCCGCCCGCCGCAGCGGCGGCGCGCGAAGACCTGGTAGCCGCGGCGAGCCGGCGCGCCGACGTCGCTCCACGCACGCGAGCGGCGCCCGGAGAGGCGCCGCTCGGTGGAGGATGCGCCGAGCAGGAGAGAGCCCGGCATGGGGCGCACCCGGGAGCCCGGAGGCGCGTGCGCGTGCCTCGCTCCGGGTCGCACCCCGGCAAGATGCCTCGCGCCGCGCGCTCCTCCATCGGCGGACGCCCGCAACGGCTTTGCGGGTTTCCCGCGTCCTCGTGAGCTCCGCGCACCGATGCGGCGCCCGCCGGCGGAGCCGACGATGTGGGTGACACGAGGAGGCGAACCATGCGAGTCGCAGACGTGATGACGACGGAGGTACTGACCGTTCGACCCGAGACGACCCTCAAGGAGGTCGCGAGGCTGCTCGGCGCGCACGGCATCTCCGGCGCGCCGGTGGTCGACGAAGGCGGGCACGTGCTCGGGGTGGTGAGCGAGGCGGACATCCTGGCCAAGGAGCGCACGCCGCGGCCGCCGGGCCGCATCGACCGCCTCCGCCGCCGTCGCGAGCCCGCCGACCGGAAGGCGCTCGCGCGGACCGCGGGCGAGGCGATGACGACGCCGGCGGTGACGATCGCCGCCCACCGCCGCCTCGACGTCGCCGCCGCGCTGATGCTCGACCGGGGCGTCAACCGGCTGCCCGTCGTCGACCGGGCCGGCGTGCTCGTCGGCATCGTCACCCGCGCCGACCTCGTGCGCGCCTTCGTCCACGGCGACGAGCGGATCGCGCGCGAGATCCGCGAGGAGGTGCTGCTGCGCGAGCTCTGGCTCGACCCGAGCGAGTTCAGGGTGTCGGTCACGAACGGCGAGGTGGCGATCGCGGGCCGCTTCGACTCCGAGAGCGAGCGAGAGCTCCTGCTCGAGCGCGTCCGGCTCGTCCCGGGCGTCGTCTCGGTCGCCGTGCGCGAGCCGGCGGAGCGATAGCCCCGGCGCACGGCGCGGCGGGGCGACCGCCGGCGCCGTACCCGCCGTCCGGCGCGAGCACGGCCCGGCGGACCCCGCCGGAGCGGCCGGCTAGGAGGGCGAGCCGACCGCGTCCGGCCAGGTCCAGCCCGCCACCTCGGGCGCGTCCTCGCCGTGCTCGCGCGCGTACGTCCGGGCGCGGAGGCGCGCATCCTCCATCTCCTGGCGCAGGTGGCCGGCCCGATCGGCGAGCCCGGGCAGCCGATCGATCACGTCCATCACCAGGTGGTAGCGGTCGAGGTCGTTGAGCATGACCATGTCGAACGGCGTCGTGGTCGTGCCCTCCTCCTTGTAGCCCCGCACGTGGATGTTGTCGTGGTTCCGCCGCCGGTAGGTGAGGCGGTGGATCAGCCACGGGTAGCCGTGGTAGGCGAACACGACCGGGCGACTCGTGGTGAAGAGCGAGTCGAACTCCGCGTCCGAGAGCCCGTGCGGGTGCTCGGTGTCGGGTTGGAGACGCATGAGGTCGACGACGTTGACGACCCGCACACGCAGCTCCGGCAGCCGCTCGCGCAGGATCGAGACGGCGGCGAGCGTCTCCAGGGTAGGCACGTCGCCGCAGCAGGCCATCACCACGTCGGGCTCCTCGTCGCCGTCGCTCGAGGCCCACTCCCAGATGCCGATGCCGCGGGCGCAGTGGACGACGGCCTCGTCCATCGACAGGTACTGGAGCGCGGGCTGTTTGCCCGCGACGATCACGTTCACGTAGTGACGCGAGCGCAGGCAGTGGTCGACGACCGACAGCAAGCAGTTCGCGTCCGGCGGCAGGTAGACGCGGATGATCTCCGCCTTCTTGTTCACGACGTGGTCGATGAAGCCGGGATCCTGGTGCGAGAACCCGTTGTGGTCCTGACGCCAGACGTGCGAGCTGAGCAGGTAGTTGAGCGACGCGAGCGGCCGCCGCCACGGGATGCCGCGCGTCACCTTCAGCCACTTCGCGTGCTGGTTGAACATCGAGTCGACGATGTGGATGAACGCCTCGTAGCAGTTGAAGAGGCCGTGCCGGCCGGTGAGCAGGTAGCCCTCGAGCCAGCCCTGGCACTGGTGCTCGGAGAGCATCTCCACGACGCGGCCGGTCGACGCGAGCTGCTCGTCGGTCGGCTCGATCCTGGCGTCCCACTGCTTCCCGCTCGCCGCCACGACGTCCCCCAGCCGGTTCGAGGCTGTCTCGTCGGGGCCGAAGACACGGAAGTTGTCCGGGTTGGCGCGGACGACGTCGGCGAGCCAGCGACCGAGCACGCGCGTAGCCTCGGCGGTCTCCGTGCCGGGCCGCTCGACCGGGACGCCGTAGGCGCGAAAGTCGGGGAGGCGCAGGGGGCGGAGGACGAGGCCGCCGTTCGTCTTCGGGTTCGCGCTCATCCGCCGCTCGCCCTTCGGCGGCAGGGCGGCGAGCTCCGGCACGAGCCGCCCCCGCTCGTCGAACAGCTCCTCGGGCCGGTAGCGACGCAGCCACTCCTCGAGCAGCCGCAGATGCTCGGGGTTCGTCCGCACCTCGGCGAGCGGCACCTGGTGGGAGCGCCACGTCCCCTCGACCTGCAACCCATCGACCTCGCGCGGGCCCGTCCAACCCTTCGGCGTGCGGAACACGATCATCGCGCGCCGATCGTCGAGCGCCCGGTCGAGCACGCAGGCGAAGCGGCGGTGGATGGAGAGCGCGTCCTCGTCGTCGAAGCCGGCGGTGAAGAAGAGCGGCTCGTGGCCGTAGCCGCGCAGAAGCGACGCGAGCTCCTCCTCCGGGATGCGGGCGAGCACCGTCGGGTTGGCGATCTTGTAGCCGTTCAGGTGCAGGATCGGCAGCACGCGCCCGTCCCGCGCCGGGTCGGAGAACTTGTTCGAGTGCCAGCTCGTCGCGAGCGGCCCCGTCTCGGCCTCCCCGTCGCCGACGACGCAGGCGACGAGCAGCTTCGGGTCGTCGAAAGCGGCGCCGTAGGCGTGCGAGAGCGCGTAGCCGAGCTCGCCTCCCTCGTGGATCGAGCCCGGTGTCTCCGGGGCCGCATGGCTCGGGATCCCGCCCGGGAACGAAAACTGGCGGAAGAGGCGGCGCAGCCCCTCCTCGTCGCGCGTGACGTGCGGATACAGCTCGCTGTAGGTGCCCTCGAGGTACGCCTGCGCGACCATCGCGGGGCCGCCGTGCCCGGGCCCGGCGATGAAGATGGCGTCGAGGTCGCGCTCGCGGATCGCGCGGTTGAGATGGACGTAGAGGAAGTTGAGCCCGGGGGTCGTCCCCCAGTGGCCGAGCAGGCGCGGCTTGACGTGCTCGGGCCGCAGCGGCTCTCGCAGCAGCGGGTTGTCGAGGAGGTAGATCTGGCCGACGGAGAGGTAGTTCGACGCGCGCCAGTACGCGTCGAGCAGTGCGAGCGTGTCATCCGTCATGGGAGGATTCCTTCCGGTGGACGTCCTGGTCGTAAACGCTGGCTCGACCACCCTGAAGCTCTACCTCGTGCGCGGCGACGCGTCCACGCCCGTGGACGCGTTCGTCCGGGCGGACGCGGTCGGCCACCGGATCGTGCACGGCGGGCCGCGCTTCGAGGAGCCCCGTCTCGTCGACGAGGCGCTGGAGCACGCGATCGAGGAGCTGTCGGCGCTCGCGCCGCTGCACAACCGTCCCGCGCTCGCCGCGCTGCGCCGCGCGCGCGAGGCGCTGCCGGACGTGCCGCACGTGGCGGTGTTCGACACCGCGTTCCACCGGACGATGCCGCCCGCCGCCTCCACGTACGCGATCCCCGGGCGCTGGCGCGAGGAATGGGGCGTGCGTCGCTACGGCTTCCACGGCATCTCGGTGCAGTGGGTCGCGCAGCAGGTGCGCGTACCCCGGCTCGTCGTCTGCCACCTGGGCGGCGGCTGCTCGGTCACGGCGGTGCGCGACGGCCGCTCGGTCGACACCACGATGGGCTTCTCGCCGCTCGAGGGAGTGCCGATGGCGACCCGCTCCGGCTCGGTCGATCCCGGCGCGCTCGTGTACCTCCTGCGCGAGGGCAAGCTGACGCTGGAGGAGCTCGACCGCGCGCTCGAGCACGAGTCCGGGCTCGCGGCGCTCTCCGGCGGCGGCTCCGGCGACATCCGCTCCGCGTCGCCGCTCGCGCTCGACGTGTTCGTGCACCGGGTGGCGGCGGCGGTCGCGGCGATGGCGGCGGCGTGCGGCGGCCTCGACGCGCTCGCCTTCACCGGGGGGATCGGCGAGCACGCGGACGAGGTGCGGGAGCGGATCGTCGAGCGCGTCCGCTTCCTCGGCGAGTTCCGGGTGGAGGTCGTGCCGGCGCGCGAGGAGCTCGTGATCGCCGCCGAGACGCGCCGAGCGCTCTCCTCGGAGCCGCGCACGCGCGCCACGTAGCAGCCAGCTACGCGGACGGGGCGGCCGGGCGCGGACGGCGGCGGCGCGGCGCACCGCGCTCAGACGGCGAAGCGCTCGCCCTTCAAGCGCCCGAGCCGCTCCACCAGCTCGGTGAGGATCCCTGGGCCGTCGACGCTGCCGATCCGCAGCCGGCCGCCGCCCGAGAGCTCGAGCACGAGCGTCGGCTTGCCGCGCAGCCGCTCGCGGCCGCCGCGCTCCACGTGCACCGACGCGATCTCCGCGTAGGGGACCCGGTGGACGTGCGGCGTGCCCGTCTCGCTCGAGCCCTCGAAGCGCAGAGCGTTCGCTCCGAGCTCGAGCTTGCCGACGGCGAACGCGTCGCCGGTGTCGCTCCAGATCACGGCGTAGGTCTCCACGACCACATCGTGTCCGCGCCCCGTCGCCGTCGCATCGGTACCGTCGACTGAGCGGCCCCTCGGGAAAGCCGCACCGAGGCGGGCGCGCTACGCCTGCTGCGCGTCCTCCAGCAGCCCCTGCTGCAGCGCGTAGCGAACGAGCTCCGCCCGGGTGGAGAGCCGCAGCTTCTGCATGATGTGGGCCCGGTGCGTCTCGGCGGTGCGCACCGAGATGTACAGCATCTTCGCGATCTCCTGGTTCGTGTGCCCGAGCGCGAGCAGTCGCAGCACCTCCCGCTCGCGCTCCGAGAGCGGATCGGCCGCCGCCCGCGCTTCCGCCTCCGCCTCCGCGGCCGCGAGCCGCGCGCCGAGGGTCGGGTGGACGTAGCGGCGCCCGGCGGCCACCTCGCGCACGGCCGCGACGAGCTCCGCGTCGGCCGCCTCCTTGAGCAGGTAGCCGCTCGCCCCCGCGGCGAACGCCTCGCGCACGTAGCTCGGGTCGTCCTGCATCGAGAGGACGAGGATCTGCGAGCGCGGCGACGCCTGATGGATCTCGGGCGCCGCCTCGAGCCCGCTGCGCCCGGGCATGACGACGTCGAGCAGCACGACGTCCGGCTTGTGCAGCCGGGCGAGCCGGACGGCGTCGTCGGCGCTGCCGCCCTCGTCCTCGACGACGATGTCCTCCTCGGCTTCGAGGAGCAGGCGCAAGCCGGAGCGCACCAGCGCATGGTCGTCCACGATCAGCACGGAAATCACGGCAACGGCACCTCTACGACCAACGTCGACCCGGCTCCCGGGCTCGACTCTATCCGCAGCCGGCCGCCGAGCAAGCCGACGCGCTCCCGCATGCCGACGAGCCCGAGCCCGCCGTCGCGCGTACGCTCGGGCTCGAAGCCGACGCCGTCGTCCTCCACCACCACCGACACCGAATCATCCTTCCGGGTCAGGACGACGCTGACGGCGGTGGCGCGAGCGTGCTTGACGACGTTCGTCAGCGCCTCCTGGACGATACGGTAGAGCGCCGTCTCGACCTCGGCCGGGAGCCGGCCCTCCGGCACCGCCGCCTCGAACTGGATGGAGAGGCCGGTCTGCTCTCCGAGGCTCTGCACGAGACGCTCGACCGCCGGGACGAGCCCGAAGTCGTCGAGCGTCTTCGGCCGCAGCTCGACGGCGAGCTGGCGGACGTCCTGGAGCGTCGAGCGGACGAGGTCGCGCACCTCCGCGACCGCGTTCCGCATCTCCTCCGCGCTGCGCGCCTCCTCGATCCGGCGCAGACCGAGCAGGATCGAGGTGAGCGCCTGGCCGGTCTCGTCGTGCAGCTCGCGGGCGAGCCGGCGGCGCTCGAGCTCCTGCGCGGTCACGACGCGCTGGAGCGCGTCGCGTGCGACCCGCTGCGACAGGTCGACGGCGACGGCGGCTCGCGCCGCGAAGATCTCCGCGATCCGCAGGTCGTCGTCCGTGAAGCGCGGATCCGGCCCGAGCTTGTCGTGGACGCCGATCACGCCGATCGCCTGCTCGCGGAGGACGAGGGGCACGTACAGCGCCGTGTTCAGCTCCAGCCTCCGCGCCGCCTCCTGGTCGATCTCGGGGTCGTCGAGGACGGAGTCGACGCGCTCGCTCCGTTTGCGCGCGAGCACGCGCATCGTCTTGGAGCGCGCCGGCAGCAGCATGCCGATGTGGGCCTCGCTGTGCTCGCCGGCCATCGCCTCGATCCGCGCCCCGTCGCCGTGCGGCAGCGCGAGCGTCACCGCCCTCGCGCCGATCAGCTCGCGGACGCGGCTGACGACGATCTGCAGCAGCTTCGCGAGGTCGAACTCCGTGACGAGCGGGCTCGTGACCTCGTTCAGGTACTCGAGCTGCGCCGACCAGCGCGTCGCGGACTCGTAGAGGCGAGCGTTCTCGATCGCGACCGCGGCCTGGGCGGCGAGCATGACGACGGTGTCCTCGTCCTCTTCGGTGAAGTCGAGGCCGCCTTCCTTCTCGGTCAGGTACAGGTTGCCGTAGGCGACCCCGCGCAGCGACAGGGGGACGCCGAGGAAGGTGCGCATCGGCGGGTGGCCGGGCGGGAAGCCCACGGAGCGCGGGTCGTCGGTGAGGTCGTGGAGCCGCAGCGGCTTCGCCTCGCGGATGAGGACGCCGAGGATGCCGCGCCCGTGCGGCAGCTCGCCGATCGTGCGACGCGTCTCCTCGTCGACGCCGGTCGTGATGAACCGCTCCAGGCGATGGCCGCTGGGGTCGAGCACCCCGAGCGCCGCGTAGCGGGCGTCGGTCAGCGCGGCCGCCGTCTCGACGAGCTTCTGGAGGACCGCGTCGAGCGAGAGCTCCGACGTGAGCGCGATGCCCGCCTCGACGAGCGCCCTCGTCCGGTCCTGGGTCACCTGCACGGAGTCACATTATCGGGCGCTCGGCGCCCGGAACCCGCAGCCGGAGCCTGCTGCGCGGGACGGAGAGCGGCGGCGCCGGGGCGATCCGAGGAGTCAGCCGAGCTGCGCGCGCAGCTCGGCCGGGCGGAGCACCTTCGCGCCCAGCTCCTCGTCGGTCGGGACGAGGTCGCGGACGACCCGGAGCACGAGCTCGGCGTCGTCGCTGAACGGGCTGAGGATCTTGTTGCCCTTCAAGAGCGCCCGGCCGCGCAGCGCCGCATGGACGGCGAGGTCGCGCTCGGCGTAGCCCTTGCGTCGGAGCAGCTCGTTCGCCTCGCGGATCGCGTCGTCGCCCACGACCCGATTATGCGCGGAAGAGGTCGCGATCGGGCGGGATGACGAGATCGACCGCGCGCCCGTCGCCGAGCACGTCCAGGCCGCGCACGACCGCCACGGGGACGCGGTCGAGCTTGCCGAAGACGAGCTGCGCCGCGCCGGCGATCTCGTCCGCGATCGCGATGCGGGTGGCGTGCAGCTCGTAGCCGACCGGGTCGCGCTCGCCGGCGAGGTCGCGGATCGCCTCGACTCCGGCGACGCCGATCGCCACGTCGGTCGTGCCGGCGCGCCAGGGCCGTCCGAACGAGTCGGTGACGATCACGCCCACCTCCGCGCCGGTGCGCGCCCGCAGGCCCTCCCGCAGCGCCGCCGCCGAGGCGTCCGGGTCGAGTGGGAGCAGGACGACCGTGTCCCGCTCGGGCGCGTTGGAGGCGTCGACGCCGGCGGAGCCGCACACGAAGCCGTGTCGGGTGCGCGCGATCACGAGCGGAGGCCGCACGCGGACGAGCTCGGTCGCCTCGCGCAGGATGACCTCGATCCGCCGCGGGTCGGTCTCGGCGCCGGCGATCTCGCGCGCCCGGGCCGACGGCTCGATGCCGTCGAGCGCGACGACGCGGCCCTCGACCTTGGAGACGGCTTTCTGCGCCACGACGACGACGTCGCCGTCGCGGAGCTCGACGCGGTCGGCGACGAGCGCGGCGAGATCGTCTCCCTCGCGCAGCTCCGGCAGGCCCTCGACCGGCAGGACCGAGAAGCCGCTCGTCACGGAAGGCCGGTCACGCGGACGCCCGCGTGGCCCTTGTAGCGCCTGTTCAGGTTGACGATCACCGCCGTCATCCCCTCGAGCGCGCGGGCGCTCGCGAGCGGGCCCGCGTCGAGCGCGCGGCCGGTGACGACGTGGGCGGCGAGCTCGAGCGCGAGCCGCTTCGCCTCGGCGTCGTCGCCACAGACGAGGGCGTCCCCCTCCGCCGGGCCCTTCGCGAGGGAGGCGGCGGCGAGCGAGTGCAGGCCCGCGGCGACGGGGCCGCTCAGCAGAGCCTGGGTGCGCTCCGCGATCGAGCGCGCGTCGTCGGTGGGGTAGACGCCCTCCTTCGTGAAGCGCAGCTCGCTCGCGACGCTGAGCACCGGCGTGCGGCCGATCGCAGCGGCGAGCGACTCGGCGGTCGGAAGCGCGGCGTCGGCCTTCGTCGCGAGCACGACCAGGTCGACGCCCGCGACGGCGTCCTCGTTCGCGGCGCCGCTCGCCGCCCCCACCTCGGCCGCTTTGGCCCGGGCGCGCTCGGCGTCGCGGGAGCCGATCACGACCTCCACCCCGGCCTCGACGAGCCGCCGGGCCAGCGCGAGCCCGAAGTCGCCCGTCCCGCCGACGACCGCCACCCTCATCGGTCGGCCCTCCCAGCCCGAGGCGAGCGCCTCATGCGGGCACCGCCCCCAGAGCGACCTCGGCGAGCCGCCGGCGCGCGTCGGCGTCCGCCATCAGCGTGCGGGTCACGATCGGGCGCACCTCCCCGAGCCCGGCGAGGTCGTGCGCGTCCGCCTCGTCGACGACGATCGCGTCCACGAGCCCCTCGTAACACCGTGTCACATGGCGGGGAGAGGTGCCGCCTGCGAGCCGGGCCAGCATGCGGTCGGCGGGGCCCTTCACGGCGCGGCCGCCGATCAGCGGGCTGACGGCGACGCAGGGGACGCGCCGCGCCGCGAGCGCTTCCCGCAGGCCGGGCACGGCGAGGATCGGCGCGATCGACACGAACGGGTTGCTCGGCGCGAGCACGATCAGATCCGCCTCCGCGAGCGCCTCGAGCACGCCCGGCGCGGGGGCGGCGGCGTCGGCCCCCTCGAAGCGCACGCCGTCCACCTCGTCGCGGTGGCCGCGCGCGACGAACCACTCCTGGAACGGGAAGGAGCCCGCCGGGGTCTCGATCCACGTCCGCAGCCGGTCGTCGGTGGCGGGCAGCAGCCGCGTCTCGACGCGAAGCGCCGAGGCGAGGCGCGCCGTCACGCCCGAGAGCGGCTCGCCCGCGCGCAACGCCTGCGTGCGGACGAGGTGGAGGCCGAGGTCGCGGTCGCCGAGCGCGAACCACGACTCGCCGCCGAGCTCGCGCACGACCGCGAGCGCCTCCCACGTCTCGCCGGCGCGACCCCAGCCGCGCTGCTCGTCGTTCAGGCCGGCGAGAGCGTAGAGGATCGAGTCGAGGTCGGGCGAGACGTGCAGACCGAGCACCTCGACGTCGTCGCCGACGTTGCCGACGACGACCACCGAGTCCGCTCCGGCCACCTCGACCGCGCCGCGGACGAAGCGCGCCCCGCCGACGCCGCCGCAGAGGACCGTGACCTTCACGGCGCCACCTCCTCCGGCAGGTCCGCGAGCGCGGCCTGCGTCCGGGGGCCGCAGCGGAGCTGGAGCCGGCGCAGGTCGTCGAGCGTGTCCACATCCTCGGCGAGGCTCGGCACGGCGACCGACACGGCCTCGAGCCCGAGGCGCGCCGCGTGCTCCTTGAACCGCGCCGCGCTGTCGGGGCCATAGAGCGGCGCGAACGCCGCGGCCGAGGGCAGGCGGAGCGCGTTCGTGGTGCCGTCGAGCGCCTCCACGAGCGCGACTCCGCCCGCCGGGGTCGCCGCGAGCAGCGCGCGCAGATCGTCCGGGACGAGGCAGGGAACGTCGGCGTTGACGACGAGGATCGCGCCGGGGTCGACGCGCTCGAGCGCAGCCTGCACGGCCGCGCCCTGGCCGCCGCCGGGATCCGCGACCGTCTCGGCGCCCGCCTCGCGCGCGACCTGCGCGCCCTCGGGGTCCGGCGTCGCGACGCGGGTGCGCCCCACCGCGACGCAGGCGGCGAGCACGTCGCCGAGCATCGCGAGCGAGAGCGCGCGCCGGGCGCGCGCGGAGACGTGGAGCCGCGTCTTCCCCATCGTCCCCGCGAACGGCACGACCACGGTCGTCATGCGCGAGAGCCTAGACGGTGCGGCCCCCCGGACCGCGCCGGCATGGACTCGACGCAGAGACGTCACGCAGACGCCACACCCCCGGCACGGGTCCGCGGCTACGGTCACAGCAGGGGGTCGTCGCACCCCTTGGGGGCATGTGGAGGCACGGCGGCCGCGCGGAGGCGATACTCGCGGCGTGAAGACGCTCGCGACGCTGCGGCTGCCGGGGCCCGCGTGGGAGGAGCTGCGGGAGGTGCAGGTCATCGAGGGCCCCTGGCCCGACGCCCTCGGCGCGGGGCGCCCGGGAGTCGAGGCGCTCGTGGTCGCGAACGAGGTCGTCGACGACGGCGTCCTCGACCGCCTGCCCGACCTGCGACTCGTCGCGAACTACGGCGTCGGCTACGACCGGGTCGACGCGGCCGCGTGCGCGGCGCGCGGCGTCGCGGTGACGAACACGCCCGGCGTCCTCGACGCGGCGACCGCCGACCTCGCCTTCGGCCTGATCCTCGCCGCGCGGCGGCGGATCGTCGAGGGCGACCGGCTCGTCCGCTCGGGCGGCTGGAACGCCGCCTGGTCGGCCGGCCCGTTCCTCGGGCGCGAGGTGACGGGCGCGACGCTCGGTATCGTCGGTCTCGGCCGCATCGGCGCCGCGGTCGCCCGGCGCGCGGAGGCGTTCGAGATGCGCGTCCTCCACCACCGGCGCACCCCGGGAGACCCCGCCGACGGCTACCGCGAGCTCGACGAGCTGCTGCGCGAGTCCGATGTCGTCACGCTGCACGTCCCGCTGACGGCGGAGACCGAGGGCCTGCTCTCGCGCGAGCGGCTCGCGCTCCTGCGGGACGGCGCCACCCTCGTCAACACCGCGCGCGGCGCGATCGTCGACGAGGAGGCGCTCGTGGACGAGCTCGCCTCCGGCCGGATCTCCGCGGGACTCGACGTCTTCGTCCACGAGCCGCGCGTCCCCGAGCGGCTGCTCGACCTGCCGAACGTCGTGCTCACCCCGCACATCGGCAGCGCGACGGTGGAGACGCGCGCCGCGATGACGCGCGTCGTCGTCGACAACCTGCTCGCGGCCGAGCGGGGCGAGCCGCTCGTCACGCCGGTCACGGAGAGCGAGCGCGCGGAGCGCCGCTAGAACGCCGCTCGTCAGAAGGACGCGCCGGGCCGGCCGGCGGCGACCCAGTCGCGCACCTCGAACCAGTGGCTCTCCCGGAGCGCTGCGGCGACCCGCTCGTCGGTGTGCGCGGCGTGGAAGACATGCCGCTCCAGGTCGCAGCAGATGGCGACGTCGCCGAGCGGCACGTCGGGGATCCGCATGAGCGCGTCCGCGGGGAGGCGCGCCTCCGCGACCGTGTAGTGCTTGAACTGGAGCTCGGGCGCGAGCTCCATCAGCTCCGGCCAGTCGGGGCAGGTGCGGGAGCTCATCGCGCCTCCACCTCGACCGCGACCGCCGCGGGCTCGCCGCGCGTCCAGGCGCCCTCCAGCCGGACGAGGCCGCGCTCGCCGTCGCCCGGGTAGACGACGAAGACGAGCGCGTCGTCGAGCGAGTGGTACTGCGCGCCCGCCTCGTCGGTGAGGTCGACGCGCAGGTGCAGGCGCCCGTCCGCGAACGGCGACCGTTCCGCGTCGAAGCGCAGCGGCAGCGTCCGCGTCCCCTCGTCCCAGCCGAGCTCCGCAGTCGAGACCGCGCCCGCGGCGACGAGGATCCCGGCCTCGTCGCGCAGCTCCCACGAGAGGCGCGGCGGCGGCAGCGGCTCGTCGGCGACGACGTCGAGCGCGATCGCGAACGGCTCGCCGGCGAGGAGCTGCGCGCGCTCGTCGCCGTCCGGCCCGAGCAGCCGCGCGCGCTCGACGCGCGCGACCTGGCCGCCCCACTCCTTCAGGCCCGCCGCGCGCTCCTCCGGGTCGCGTTCCCCGGCGAGCAGGCGCCGGTACTCGACGATCGCCTCGTGGGTCGGCCCGTCGAAGGCGACCCGCCCGTCCCGGAGCAGGATGGCTCGGTCGCAGAGCCGCTCGACGGCGGCGGCGTCGTGCGAGACGAAGACGATCGTCCCGCCGCGCTGCTTGAACTCGAAGATCTTGCCGAAGCACTTGCGCTGGAAGGCCTCGTCGCCCACCGCGAACACCTCGTCGAGCAGGAGCACGTCCGCCTCGACGTGGGAGGCGATCGCGAACCCGAGCCGCATGTACATCCCGGAGGAGTAGGTGCGCACCGGCAGGTCGATGAACTCCTCGAGCCCGGCGAAGGCGACGATCTCGTCCAGCTTCTCGCGGATCTGCGCGCGCTCGAGACCGTGGATGGAGCCGTTCAGGTAGACGTTTTCGCGGCCGGTGAGGTCGAGGTGGAAGCCCGCGCCCAGCTCGAGCAGCGAGCCGACGCGCCCGCCGACCGCGACGCGACCCGACGTCGGCTTGACGATTCCGGAGAGCAGGCGCAAGAGCGTCGTCTTGCCCGAGCCGTTGCGGCCGACGAGGCCGACCGCGCTCCCGGGCTCGACGTGGAAGGAGACGTCGCGCAACGCCCAGACGAGCGAGCCGCGCACCGCGTGCCGCGCGACGACGAGATCCTTGAGCGTGCGCTGCTCGCGCGGGTAGACGCGGAACGTCCGCGAGGCGTGCTCGACGTGGATCTCGCCGGGTCTCACGCCGGTGAAGGTACCGCCAGCGCCCGCCGAACGATGCCCGCCAGCATGCGCACGAACGGCGGGTCGGCGTTCGGCATCGCGATCCGCTCGAGGCGCATCCCCAGCTCCGCCGCCTTCTCGCGCGCCTCGACGTCGATGTCCCAGCGGATCTCGAGGTGGTCGGAGACGAAGCCCACCGGGCAGACGAGCACCCGCTCGACCCCCTGTGCGCGCAGCGTCGCGAGGTGGTCGAGGATGTCGGGGCCGAGCCACGGCTCGCCGGTCGGCGACTCGCTCTGGAACGAGAACGACCACGCCTCGAGCCCGGCCGCCTCGGCGACGAGCCGCGCCGTCTCGAGGAGCTGGTCGCGGTAGGGGTCGCCGGCCTCGACGATCCGCGCCGGCAGCGAGTGGGCCGTGAAGACGACGTGGCCGTCGGCCCCGCGCACGCGCTCGGCCAGCAGCTCGACGAATCCCGGCTCGTCGTGCCAGCTCTCGACGAAGCGCAGCGCGGCGCGGCCGGCGAGCGCCCGCTCGAGCTGGTCGCGGTAGCCGGCGATCGAGAGCGCCGAGTAGTGCGGGGCGAGCACGAGACCGACGATCTCGTCGGCGCCGCTCGCGAGCGCCGCCTCGGCGGCCTCGGCGATCCGCGGCGTCCAGTGCTTCATGCCGGTGAAGACCGGCAGCCGAAGCTCCGCCTCGAGCGCGGCGCGAGTCTGCTCGGTGATCGCGTTGAGGGGCGACGACTCCTCGATCCCGAGGCGCCGGTAGCGCTCGACGAGGTCCTCGAGGTGCTCGGGCGCGATCGGGCGCCCGCCCCGGATGTCGGCGTAGTAGGCGGGCACGTCGGCGAGCCGCTCCGGGGAGCCGTAGGCCATCAGCACGACCGCGGCGCTCATCGCCCGGGACGGTAGCTCAGCGGCGGACGCCGGCGGCGGCGAGGACGAGCCGAAGAGTCGCCTCCGAGCCGGGCCAGTGCTCCCGCACGAGCTCCTCGCCGCCGCCGCGGACGAGGTGGCGCAGGACGAGCGCGACGAGAAGCGCGTCGTCGAGCTGGCCGGCGATCGGGACGACGTCGGGGACGAGGTCGAACGGGAGCGCGAGGTAGGCGAGGAGCGCGGCGAGGAGCAGCTTGCGGCGCCGGGGGACGCGAGGATCGCGGAGGAGCCGGCTGACGAGGCGAGCGCAATCGGGCAGGAGGGAAGCGAGAGCCCTGGCGTCCCGCCGGCGGCCGAGGGCGACCAGGGCGGCGAGGGCGGCGAGCCACAGGGCTGCGGCGCCGCCGGCGGCTGCGAGAAGCCACACCCAGCCGTCCACCCTCACAGTGTGGCGGCTCCCCCGATCGGACACGTCCCCCGCGGGCATGTCCCGGGTCGGGCGCGCGCGGGGAGCGCCGCGCACGCGCCTCCACCGGCGAGGGGCCGGTCAGGCGGCCACCGCGGCCGTTCGCTCCTGGACGAGAGCGGCGAGCCGGGTGAGCGCGTCCGGATCCGTCTCGGGGAGGACGCCGTGGCCGAGGTTGAAGACGTGCCCGGGCCGGCCGCCGGCGCGGGCGAGCACGTCGAGCGCGCCCCGCTCCACCCGCTCCCACGGGCCGAGCAGCACGGCGGGGTCGAGGTTGCCCTGCACGGCCCTCTCCTCGCCGACGACGAGCCAGCCGGCGTCGAGCGGGATCCGCCAGTCGAGCCCGATGGCGTCCCCGCCAGCCCGGGCCATCTCCCCGAGCAGCGACGAGGAGGCGCCGGTGCCGAAGTGGATGGTCGGCGCTCCCGCTGCCTCGAGGATCCGGCGCGTGTACGGCGCCACGAGCTCGGCGTAGTCCTGCGGGGAGAGCGCCCCCACCCAGGAGTCGAAGAGCTGGATCGCGTCCGCGCCCGCCGCCGCCTGCGCCGCGACGTAGCGCGCGAACTGGTCGGCGAGCCGGCTC
>JADGHP010000201.1 GCA_019683855.1 Thermoleophilia bacterium | reverse complement strand
GGCGAGCAGCGCCTCGCGATCCTCGCGCTGCTCCTCGCCGAGGCGGAGCTCGTCGCCGCCCGCCGCGGCGTCCCGCCGCTGCTCCTGCTCGACGACGTGCTCTCCGAGCTCGATCCGGGGCGGCGGCGTATCCTCGCCGCGCGCGTCGCCGGCGCGGGGCAGGCGCTCGTCACCGCCACGGACGCCGCGATGCTGCCGGTCGAGCCCGACCAGCTGCTCGTGGTCACCCTCGGCGCCGTCCGGGCCGCAGCCGCATGATGCTCGTCACGGACCGGCACGCGGCAGCGGGGGCGACGGGAGGATGATGGAGCCGCTCGGCGAGGAGGTGCGTCGCGCCCTGCGGGGGCTCGGCCCCCAGGGAGCTGTCTCCGAGCTCACGTCCGCGTGGCCTGCCGCGGTCGGCCCGGAGATCGCGCGCAACGCCTGGCCGGCGCGCGTCCAGCGCGACGGGACGCTCGTCGTGCACGCGCGCGACGCCGTCTGGGCGTTCGAGCTGACCCAACGTGCGCCCGAGATCGCCCCACGTCTGCCGGGCGCGCCGAAGCTGAGGTTCGTCCCCGGGCCGATCCCCGAGCTCGAGCCGCCCGCCGCCTCGACCGCCGCGCCGCCGCCCCCGGCGGCTACCCTGGAGCAGGCTCGCGAGGCGGCTCGTTGGGCGGCCGCGATCGACGACGCGGAGCTGCGCGAGCTCGTCGCCCGAGCCGCCCGTGCGAGCCTCGCCAAAGCCGCAGCCGACCGGCCCGTCTGATACACTTCGTCCCGCCCGAAAATGCGGAATTTGCAGGGCTTTTTTCATGACTGAAACCACCTATACCGCAAAGGACATCACGGTCCTCGAGGGGCTCGAGCCAGTGCGGCTGCGGCCCGGCATGTACATCGGCTCCACCGGCATCCGGGGTCTCCACCACCTCATCTACGAGGTCGTCGACAACTCCGTCGACGAGGCGCTCGCCGGCCGCAACGACCGCATCGAGGTCACGATCCACCCGGACAACTCGGTCACCGTCCAGGACTGGGGCTCGGGCATCCCGGTCGACGTGATGGCCGACCAGGGCCTGCCCGCGCTGACCGTCGTGTTGACGAAGCTGCACGCCGGCGGCAAGTTCGGCGGCGAGGGCTACAAGGTCTCGGGCGGCCTCCACGGCGTCGGCGTCTCCGTCGTCAACGCGCTCTCCGAGCGGCTCGTGGCGGAGGTGCGACGCGACGGCAAGGTGTACCGCCAGGAGTTCGAGCGCGGCGTACCCGTCGGCGACATGGAGGTCGTCGGCCCGATGGCGAAGGGCGAGTCGACGGGGACGACGATCACCTTCCTGCCCGACTCGGAGATCTTCGAGGAGCTGGAGATCGACGCCGCCACCGTCACCCAGCGCCTGCGCGAGACGGCGTTCCTCACCCGCGGCCTCCACATCAAGTTCACCGACGAGCGAGCCGACGGCAAGACCGTCGAGTTCCACTACGAGGGCGGCATCCGCGACTTCGTCGCGCACATCAACGAGTCGAAGGAGCCGATCCACAAGCGGATCGTCTACTTCGAGGGCGAGAGCGAGCAGGGCTCGGTCGAGGTGGCGATGCAGTGGAACGGCTCCTACCAGGAGTCGGTCTTCACCTTCGCCAACAACATCAACACCGTCGAGGGCGGCTCGCACCTCTCCGGCTTCCGCAGCGCGCTCACGCGCACGCTCAACGACAAGGCGCAGGAGCTGAAGCTGCTGAAGCGCGACGAGAAGCTCGAGGGCGAGGACGTCCGCGAGGGGCTCGCCGCGGTCGTCTCGGTCAAGCTGCGCAACCCGCAGTTCGAGGGCCAGACGAAGACGAAGCTCGGCAACCCGGGCATCGAGGGGCTGGTCCAGACGACGGTGAACGCGAACTTCGCCCAGTTCCTCGAGGAGAACCCGCAGGACGCGCGCGCCATCTGCAACAAAGCGATCGCGGCGATGCGCGCCCGCATGGCCGCCCGCAAGGCGCGCGAGCTGACGCGGCGCAAGTCGGCGCTCGACAGCTCGTCGCTGCCCGGCAAGCTCGCGGACTGCTCGATCCGCGACCCCGAGGCGGCCGAGCTCTTCATCGTCGAGGGCGACTCGGCGGGCGGCTCCGCCAAGATGGGCCGCGACCGCACCTACCAGGCGATCCTGCCCCTGCGCGGGAAGATCATCAACAGCGAGAAGAACCGCATCAACAAGGTTCTCTCGAACAACGAGATCCAGGCGATCATCACCGCGATCGGCACCGGGATCGGCGACGAGTTCGACATCACCGGGCTCCGCTACCACCGGATCATCGTCATGACCGACGCCGACGTGGACGGCTCGCACATCCGCACGCTCGTGCTCACCTTCCTCTACCGGCACATGCGCGAGCTGTTCGAGCGCGGCCACGTCTACATCGCCGTGCCGCCGCTCTACAAGGTCAAGCTCGGCAACCAGGAGTTCTACTTCGAGAAGGAGTCGCAGCTCGAGGAGCTGCTCGTGCGGGAGCGCTTCGGCGACCTCGAGGTGCGCGACCGCGAGGGCCGCGAGGTGAAGCTGACCGAGGCGCGCTGGAAGCGCTTCACGGGCGCGCTCGCCGAGTTCGAGGGCTGGTCGGCGCGCCTGCGCGCGGACTTCGGGCACCATGCGGCCGAGCTCGTGATCGCCCACCGCCTGCTCGAGCTCGACGCGACCACGCCGGCCGCGGTCGAGGAGGCGCTGGCGTCGCTGCCCTCCAACGGCTACACGCTCTCGGTGCTCGAGCGCTCGGGCGACGGCCTGCGGGTGCGGGTCGTCGAGGACGCGACCTCGGCTGCGCGGACGATCTCGCTCTCGGCGGAGCTCCTCTCCTCGCCGATCTACGCCAACCTGCAGCGCGCCTACGGGAAGCTCGTCGAGGTGGTCGGGCCGCCGCCGTTCGCGCTCGCGCTCGGCCGCCGCAGCGCCGCCGCGCAGACGTTCGCGGAGCTGCGCTCCGGCTCGCTCGACCTGGCGAAGGAGGCCGGCATCCAGCTCTCGCGCTTCAAGGGCCTCGGCGAGATGAACGACACGCAGCTCTGGGAGACGACGATGGATCCGGCGCGGCGGCTGCT
>JADGHP010000200.1 GCA_019683855.1 Thermoleophilia bacterium | reverse complement strand
GCCCCCCCCGGGGGCGGGGGCGGGGGGGCCCCCCCCCGGGGGCCGCCACCCCCCCCGTGCCGCCCCCCGCTCGTCAGGCGACGTCGACCTTGATCACGTTCGTCGAGCCGGGGATGTTCACCGCGGTGCCGGCGGTGATCACGACCCGGTCTCCCGGCTGGACGATTCCGGCGGCGCGCGCGGCCTCGACCGCAGCGGCCCAGAGCGCCTCGACGTCGCTCATCTCGGGGATCAGGAGCGGGGTCACCCCCCACTCGAGCGCGAGCTGGCGCATCGCCCAGTCGACATGGGTCAGAGCGACGATCGGCCGCCGCGGCCGCAGGCGCGCGACCGCGCTCGCGGTGCGGCCGGTGAAGGTCGGTACGAGGATCGCCGTGGCGCGCAGCGCTTCCGCCAGGTCGCAGGCCGCGTTCGACATCGCCTGCCCGATAGTCGGGTTCTCCCTCGCCTCCGGCAGCTCGTGGCGGTAGCCCATGCTCGGCTCGACGGCGCGCGCGATCCGGTCCATGTACGCCACCGCCTCCACCGGGTAGTCGCCCAGCGCCGTCTCGCCGGACAGCATCACCGCCGAGGTGCCGTCGAGGATCGCGTTCGCCACGTCGCTCGCCTCGGCGCGCGTCGGCTCCGCCGAGTGCACCATCGACTCGAGCATCTGCGTGGCGGTGATCACGGGCTTCCCGAGCTCGAGCGCCTTCTGGATGATCCGCTTCTGGAGCAGCGGCACGAGCGCCGGGCCGATCTCGACGCCGAGGTCGCCGCGCGCGACCATCACCGCGTCCGTCTCGGCGAGCACGTCGTCGAGCACCTCGACCGCCTCCGCCTTCTCGATCTTGGCGATCACGTGCGCGTTCGAGCCGGCCTGCTCGATCAGCACGCGCAGGTCGCGCACGTCGGCGGCGGAGCGCACGAAGGAGAGCGCGACGAAGTCGACGCCGAGCCCAAGCGCGAACTCGAGGTCATCGGTGTCCTTGCGGGTCAGCGACGGGATCGGGATCGGGACGCCCGGCAGGTTGACGCCCTTGTGGGAGCTGACGCAGCCGCCGACGACGACGGCGCAGCGCGCGCGGCCGCCCTCCACCTCGTCGACGCGCAGGCGGACGAGACCGTCGTCGATGAGCACGTCGTGACCCGGCTCGAGCACATCGCCGATCACCGCGGGCGCGACCGGCAGCTCGCCGTCGCCCGCCGTGTCCTCCGCGCAGACCGTGACCTCGTCGCCGGCCCGCAGCACGATCGGCTCCGGCAGGTCGCCGATGCGGAGCTTCGGGCCCTGGAGGTCGGCGATCAGCGCGATCGGACGGCCGACGTCGCGCTCGACCTCGCGCACCCGGGCGACCCGCTCGGCGTGCTCGGCGTGCGTGCCGTGCGAGAGGTTGAGGCGCGCCGCGTCCATCCCCGCCGCCACGAGCGCGCGCAGCCGCTCGGGCGGATCGGAGGCGGGGCCGAGCGTCGCGACGATCTTCGTCCTGCGATGCGCGTCCACGCGGCTCAGACTAGCGCGCCTTGCCGCCGTTGCCCGGCGGCGCCGCCGCTCGAGCGAGTACGCCCTCGAGCGGATGCGTCCACGCCGGACACGTCCGGTACCTGACACCGGACGTGTCCCAGAAGCCACGTCCCGCGCGCTCAGCGGCGAGCGCGCGGGAACGCCTCCCAGCCCGGGTAGACCGCCCGGGAGCCCAGCTCCTCCTCGATCCGCAGGAGCTGGTTGTACTTCGCGACGCGGTCGGTGCGGGCGGGCGCGCCCGTCTTGATCTGGCCCGTGCCGAGCGCAACCGCGAGGTCGGCGATCGTCGCGTCCTCGGTCTCGCCCGAGCGGTGCGACATGACCGCGGTGTACCCGTTCGCGTGCGCGAGCCGGACCGCCTCGATCGTCTCGGTGAGCGTGCCGATCTGGTTCACCTTGACGAGGATCGAGTTGCCGGCGCCGCGCTCGATCCCCTGCCGGAGCCGCTCCGGGCTCGTGACGAAGAGGTCGTCGCCGACGAGCTGCACCCGCTCGCCGAGCTCGGCGGTGAGGCGCTCCCAGGCGGCCCAGTCGTCCTCGGCCACCCCGTCCTCGATCGAGACCACGGGGTAGCGGTCGACGATCCCCGCCCAGAAGCCGGGCATCTCGGCGGAGGAGAGGTCGCGGCCCTCGAACCGGTAGCGGCCCTCCGCGAAGACCTCGCTCGCCGCCGGGTCGAGCGCGATCGCGACCCGCTCGCGGTGTCCTGCGCGCTCCGCCGCCTCGAGGATCGCCTCGATCGCCGCCTCGCTCGACTCGAGGTCCGGCGCGAAGCCGCCCTCGTCGCCGACGCCGGTGGGAAGACCGCGACCGGCGAGCACCGCCTTCAACGCGTGGTAGACCTCGGCCCCGATCCGCAGCGCCTCCGCGAACGAGTCCGCCCCGACGGGGACGACCATGAACTCCTGCAGGTCGATCGAGTTGGTCGCGTGCGCGCCGCCGTTGACGACGTTCATCATCGGCACCGGCAGCGTCGCCGCCTCCGGCCCGCCGAGGTAGCGGTAGAGCGGCTCGCCCCGGTCGGCTGCGGCCGCCTTCGCCGCCGCGAGCGAGACCCCGAGGATCGCGTTCGCGCCCAGCCGGCCCTTGTTCGGCGTGCCGTCGAGCTCGACGAGCCGCCGGTCGAGCGCCTCCTGCTCCCCTGCGTCCATGCCGACGACGGCGGCCGCGATCTCGCCCCGGACGTTCGCGACCGCGCGCGTGACCGCCTTGCCGCCGTACGCGTCGCCGCCGTCGCGCAGCTCCACGGCCTCGTGAGCGCCGGTCGAGGCGCCGGAGGGCACCGCGGCGCGGCCGAGCGCGCCGGAGTCGAGGCGCACGTCCACCTCGATCGTGGGGTTGCCGCGCGAGTCGAGGATCTGGCGCGCGTGGACGTCAGCGATCCGGCTGCTCAAAGCTGAAGACCTCCTTGGCTTCGTCGAAGTACGCGTCCTGCTCCTCGAGCGGGAGCTCGCTCCACAGCTTCCCATCCCGCGCGGCGAGCTGCTCGGCCTTCTCGACGCGGGCGCGGAAGCGGTCGCTCATCGCGCGCAGCGCCAGCTCGGGGTCGACGTTCA
>JADGHP010000021.1 GCA_019683855.1 Thermoleophilia bacterium | reverse complement strand
CAAGCACCACCCCGAGTTCACGATGCTCGAGTGGTACGAGGCGTACGCCGACTACCGCGACACGATGGAGCGGATCGAGCAGCTCGTCGCGCGCACCGCCGAGGAGGTGCTGGGGACGACGCGCATCGTGTACCGCGGGCACGAGATCGACCTCGCACCGCCCTGGCGTCGCGTCCGCTTCGTCGACGCGCTGGAGGAGCACGGCCTCTGGACGCGCGACGAGGGCGAGCTGCGGCGCCGGCTCGAGCAGCGGGGCGTGGACGTCTCGCACGACCCGACCTGGGCCAAGCTCATCGACCACGCGCACTCCCACTTCGTCGAGCCGTCGCTCGTGCAGCCGACGATCCTCTACGACTATCCGATCGAGCTGTCGCCGTTCGCGCGCACCACCGACGACGACCCGACGCTCGTGGAGCGCTTCGAGTACTTCGCCGCCGGGATGGAGCTCGGCAACGCGTTCAGCGAGATCAACGACGCCGAGGAGCAGGCCGCCAGGTTTGCCTACCAGGCGGAGGAGCGCGCGGCCGGCGACGTCGAGGCGGAGGCGGGCGACCCGGACTACGTCGAGGCGCTCTCCTACGGGATGCCGCCGACCGGTGGGATCGGTCTCGGCATCGACCGCCTCGCCATGCTCCTCACCGGCCGCGAGTCGATCCGGGATGTGATTCTCTTCCCGGCGCTTCGGCAGCGCGGATAGCTGCGCTTCGCCGCTCGTTGGGAGGAGCCTTGCGCGCCGGAGCGCGGGGTCTCGGGTGGGGTTCGGGCTGTCTTCCGCGATGCGGCCGGGTCGGGCTCGCCTGTCCCGCGCCGGCGGGCCTCCTCCGTCTGTGACGGATGCTCGTCGACTCGTTCACGCTGGGGTTGCATCGTCTGCCCGTCGGCCCCGCCGAAGGCGTGCGCCGGCGCCGCGGCGCGGCGCGTCCGAGCCCGCGTGGTTGCGCGGCTAACGCTCACGGCACCCGGCTCTTCGGGACATGTCCAATCGGCCCTGACAATCCCGTAACGGGGTCTGACCCGGGTCAGACCCCGCGCGGGCGCCGCGCAAACGCCGCCCGCTCGCGACTCCGGGCAGCCGCATGTCTGGCGCGCCCCAGGCACATCCTCGGCACGGAGCGCGTCGGGAGCGGCGCCTCCTGGCCCGCGGAGTTCCTTCAGCCGCCGAGGAGAGCGGAGCGCTCCGAGGCGACAGGCGCGTGGCGGGTGTGCTCGATCACGTCGGCGAGGATCTCGTCGAGCGTCCGCTGCGGCTCCCAGCCGATCGCGGCGCGCACCTTCTCGATCGAGGGCTGCCGGTGGATCATGTCCTCGATCCCCTGGCCGTAGACGGCGTCGTAAGGGACGAACACGAGCTCCGAGCTGGAGCCGGTGGCGGCGAGGACGCGCTCGGCCAGCTCGAGGATCGAGACGCGCTCGGTGGAGCCGACGTTGTAGATCTCGCCGGTCGTCGCCTGCTCGTCCATCAGCCCTGCAAGCGCGCGGATCGTGTCCTGGACGTGGCAGAAGCAGCGCGTCTGCGTTCCGTCGCCGTGGATCTCGAGCGGCCGTCCGGCGAGCGCCGCCGACACGAAGCGCGGGATGACCATCCCGTACTGGCCGCTCTGCCTGGGCCCAACCGTGTTGAAGAGGCGCGCGATCACGCAGTCGAGGCCGCGCTCCTGGTGGTAGGCGAGGGCCAGGAACTCGTCGAGCGCCTTCGACTCCGCGTACGCCCAGCGGCGCGCCGTCGTCGGCCCGTACAGGCGGCGGCTCTCCTCGCGCAGCGCCTCCGGCTCGGTGCGGTCGCCGTAGACCTCGGAGGTCGAGGCGACCAGCACGCGCTTGCCGAAGCGGTTGCAGTGCTCGAGGACGTTCTCGGTGCCCTGGATGTTCGTGACGAGCGTGTGCACCGGCTGCTCGACGATCAGCCGCACCCCGACCGCCGCCGCGAGGTGGAAGACGACGTCGCAGCGGTGGACGAGCTCGTTGACGACCGACTCCTTCAGCACCGAGTCGACGACGAGGTGGAAGTCGCGCCGCTCGCGCAAGTGCGCGACGTTCCGCTCCGACCCGGTGGAGAGGTCGTCGAGCACGTAGACCTCGAAGCCCCGGTCGAGCAGCAGCTCGCACAGGTGCGAGCCGATGAAGCCGGCGCCGCCTGTGACGAGCGCCCTGCGTCTCTCCGCCACGCGCGCGATCCTAGCGGCGCGCCCCTCCGTTCTCCGTCTGTATGGGGTGTGCAAAGGGCGCCGAAGCGGGCTTCGTACGCGAGGGGACGTCGGCTACGATGCGTTCACCTTCGACCGATGACGGGTCATACCGACCCGTCACGAGGTCTTCACGAAAGGGGGGTCGAGGGACTTTGTTCGAACGCTTCACCGAACGGGCTCGCCAGGTCGTCGTCCTAGCACAGGACGAGGCGAGGGCGCTCAAGCACAACTACATCGGCACCGAGCACATCCTGCTCGGACTGCTCCGCGAGGAGGAGGGTCTCGCGGCGCGGGTGCTCGAGTCCCTCGACATCACCGTCGAAGAGGTGCGCGCCCAGGTCGCGCGCATCGTCGGCCAGGGCGACGAGGTGACGACCGGTCAGATCCCGTTCACCCCGCGCGCGAAGAAGGTGCTCGAGCTGGCGTTGCGGGAAGCGCTCTCCCTCGGTCACAACTACATCGGCACCGAGCACATCCTGCTCGGCCTCGTGCGCGAGAACGAGGGCGTCGCCGCCCGGATCCTGCTCGACTTCGACGCCGACGCGGAGAAGATCCGCAACGAGATCATCCGCATGCTCTCGGGCCCCGGCCGCCGGCAGGGCGCCGGCGCGACCGCTCCGGGCGCCGAGAAGTCCAAGTCGTCGAAGCTGCTCGACCAGTTCGGCCGCAACCTCACCAAGCAGTCGCTCGAGGGGAAGCTGGACCCGGTCGTCGGTCGCCAGACCGAGATCGAGCGGCTGATGCAGATCCTCTCGCGCCGGACGAAGAACAACCCCGTGCTGATCGGCGAGCCGGGCGTCGGCAAGACCGCCGTCGTCGAGGGGCTCGCCGCTCGCATCGCCTCCAACCAGGTGCCCGAGCTGCTGAAGGGCAAGCAGATCTACACGCTCGACCTCGCGGCGCTCGTCGCCGGCTCGAAGTACCGCGGCGAGTTCGAGGAGCGCCTGAAGAAGGTCATGAAGGAGATCATGCAGCGGGGCGACATCATCCTCTTCATCGACGAGCTGCACAACCTCGTCGGCGCTGGCGCGGCGGAGGGCGCGATCGACGCGGCTTCGATCCTCAAGCCGGCCCTCGCGCGCGGCGAGCTGCAGACGATCGGCGCCACCACGCTCGACGAGTACCGCAAGTACCTCGAGCGGGACGCCGCGCTCGAGCGGCGCTTCCAGCAGGTGCGCGTCGAGGAGCCGACGGTGGACGAGACGGTGCAGATCCTGCGCGGCCTGCGCGACCGCTACGAGGCCCATCACCGCGTCAAGATCACCGACGCGGCGCTGCAGGCGGCCGCCGAGCTCTCCGACCGCTACATCCAGGACCGGCACCTGCCCGACAAGGCGATCGACCTGATCGACGAGGCCGCCTCGCGGCTGCGGATCAAGTCGATGTCCGCGCCGCCGCGCTACCGGGAGCTGGAGGAGGAGATCGAGCGCGTCCGCAAGGAGAAGGAAGCCTCGATCGAGAACCAGGAGTTCGAGAAGGCCGCCGCGCTCCGCGACAAGGAGCGGAAGCTCACGCAGAAGAAGCGGGAGCTCGAGGAGCAGTGGCGCAACTCGGAGAACCTCGAGGAGCAGCCCGAGGTCGGCGAGGAGGAGATCGCGGACATCGTCTCGATGTGGACGGGGATCCCGGTCTTCAAGCTCACCGAGGCCGAGTCGCAGAAGCTCATCCGGATGGAGGAGGAGCTGCACAAGCGCGTGGTCGGCCAGGAGGAGGCGATCGTCGCCGTCTCGAAGGCGATCCGCCGCGCCCGCGCCGGGATCAAGGACCCGAAGCGCCCGACCGGCTCGTTCATCTTCCTCGGCCCCTCCGGCGTCGGCAAGACCGAGCTGGCGCGCACGCTCGCCGAGTTCCTGTTCGGCGACGAGGACGCGATGATCCAGGTCGACATGTCGGAGTACATGGAGAAGCACTCCGTGTCCCGGCTCGTCGGCTCGCCTCCGGGCTACATCGGCTACGACGAGGGCGGCCAGCTCACCGAGGCGGTGCGGCGCAAGCCGTACTCGGTCGTCCTCCTCGACGAGATCGAGAAGGCGCACCCGGACGTGTTCAACATCCTGCTCCAGATCCTGGAGGAGGGGAAGCTGACCGACGCGCAGGGGCGCCGCGTCGACTTCCGGAACACGATCGTGATCATGACGTCGAACATCGGCGCTGGGCAGATCTCGAAGAACCAGGGCTTCGGCTTCTCGGTCGGCGACGAGGCGGGTCTCTCCTACGAGGAGATGAAGAGCCGCGTCATGAGCGAGCTGAAGAAGGTCTTCCGGCCCGAGCTCTTGAACCGGATCGACGAGATCATCGTCTTCCACAAGCTCGCCCGCCCAGAGATCACGGCCATCGTCGAGCTGATGCTGCGTCGCCTGCGCGAGCAGATGGCGACGCACGGGGTCGCGATCGAGCTCACCGACGAGGCGAAGGAGCTGCTCGTCGACAAGGGGTACGACCCGGCGATGGGCGCCCGGCCGCTGCGGCGCGCGATCCAGCGCTACATCGAGGACCCGCTCGCCGACTTCGTGCTCGGCCGCGAGCTCGAGCCGGGCTCGACGATCCTCGTCGGCCGCGCCCGCAACGAGGACGGCGAGCCGACCGACGAGGTGGACATCACCTTCATCCCGGGCGAGGTGACCCCGGAGAAGGTGACGGTGCCGCCGGACGAGCCGAGCGCCTCCGCCGACGGCGACGAGTCCGCCGACGACTGACCGGCGACCAGTCGGTGCCACGTACGCGAAGGGCGGCTGCAGGGCCGCCCTTCGCCGTCCGGCGGCGCGAACGGCTCGCCGTAGGTGTGCAGCCAGACGAGCCGGTGCCCGAGCGGTGCGGCGCGGGAGGGGCTGCCGGAGCAGCCCCTCCCCCGCTGCGAGGCGGCCGCGCCTCCGCGCGGTCGGACGCTCGGGCTACGCGCCGAGCGTGGCCGCCTTCTTGGCCTCGGCCTTGCGCTGCTCGCGGGCGAACAGCCAGCCGCCGGCGCGCAGCGCCCCGCCCACCGCGAGGATGGCGAAGCCGAACCCGGAGAGCAGCAGCGCGATGCCGACGACGATGCCGAAGTTGCCGAGCTGCTCCGCCATGTAGGACACGTTCAGCGCGGTGGAGAGCGCGGTCTCGGTCACCCAGATGTTCCGGGCGGCGTTCTCGACCGGCTTGCCGCCCTGCTGGAGCGCCTTCGCCGGGTCGTTCGTGCCCTTGCCGTCGGCCGTCAGGTAGCGCGGCATCTTGGCGTAGGGGACGCCGCCCGTCGCCTCGTACGCGTGGATGCGCATGTAGTCGGCGAAGCAGCGCGCCCGGGTGCCGTTCGTCACGGGCTGCCCCGCCACCGAGCACGTCGGCAGCTTGATGCTCTCGGGCAACCCGGCCTGCTTCGCCTCCTGCCTGATCGCGTCGGGAGTCATGTCGGGCGTGCCGACGATCTGCTGCTCCGCGAGGCTCGAGGCCACGGTGTTCTTGCCCTGGACCCCGAGCACGATCGCGGCGATGCCGAATGCGATCAGAACCACGCCGGCCGCGATCCCGCCGAACTCCAAGATCCTCCTCATCGTCTCCTCCATTCCGGGACTGGCGCCTTCATGACCGCATCCTGCGCCGTCTCACTCGCGGGCGGCAGCCGGGCCGACGCGGAACATCCTTGCGGGTTTCCACCATCTCCGACAGGGCGAATCCACGTGGCCGCCATGGGTGAAGCACCCCGCACGCAAGCGGCCCCTCGGCGGGCCGTTTCCGCGTTGACGGAGCTGCGACGAAGCCGGCGGGGTTGCGACACCATCGGCGTCCGCCCCGAGGCATAGGCTGGGCTCGTGGCGCGGCCGGCAGTCCAGTACGCGTGCAGCGAGTGCGGCTATGCGGCCGGGCGTTGGCTCGGGCGCTGCCCCGGCTGCGCGTCGTTCGGGACGCTCGTGGAGGAGGTCGCGGAGCCCTCGCGCGAGCGGAGCCGGGCCGCCGCCAGACCCCTGCTCCGCCTCGTCGATGTCGAGGTGGAGGAGGCGGCGCGTATCCCCACCGGCGTCCCCGAGCTGGATCGCGTCCTCGGCGGCGGTCTCGTCCCCGCGTCCCTCGTCCTCCTCGGCGGCGAGCCGGGCGTGGGCAAGTCGACGCTGCTGCTCACCGCCCTCGCCGCGATCTCGCGGGAGCGGAGGGCGCTGCTCGTCACCGGGGAGGAGTCGGTCGCGCAGGTGAAGCTGCGGGCGGAGCGGCTCGGCGGCGCGGAGCGTGTCGAGATCCTCGCGGAGACGGAGCTGGAGGCGGTGTGCGAGACGCTCCGCAGCGAGCGCCCCGACGTCTGCGTGATCGACTCGGTGCAGACGCTCTCCTCGTCCGAGCTGGGCTCCGCTCCCGGCTCGGTCGCGCAGGTGCGGGAGGCGGCGTCGCGGCTTTTGCGCGTGGCCAAGGAGTCCGGCGTCGCCACGGTGCTCGTCGGCCACGTGACCAAGGACGGCTCGGTGGCGGGGCCGCGCGTGCTCGAGCACCTCGTCGACTGCGTGCTCCAGTTCGAGGGCGACCGCTACCACGCCCACCGCGTGCTGCGGGCGGCCAAGAACCGCTTCGGCTCGACGAACGAGCTCGGCGTCTTCGAGATGACCGGCGCCGGCCTCGTCGGCGTGCCCGACCCGTCCGAGGTGTTCGGCCGCACCGTCGAGGGGGAGCCGGGCGCCGCCGTCGCCTGCGCGCTCGAGGGGACGCGTCCGATCCTGCTCGAGATCCAGGCGCTCGTGGCGCAGACCGACCTCGCGCTGCCGCGGCGCGTCGCGACGGGCGTCGACCCGAAGCGGCTCGCGATGATCGTCGCCGTGCTCTCCCGCCACGCCGGCATCCCGCTCGGACAGGCCGACGTGTTCGTCAACGTCGCCGGCGGCGTCCGCATCGACGAGCCGGGCGCCGACCTCGCGATCGCCCTCGCCATCGCCTCCGCGGCGCGACGGTTGCCCGTACGGCCCGGCACGGCCGCGTTCGGCGAGATCGGGCTCACCGGCCGGCTGCGCGTCGCCGTGCAGTCTGAGCGACGGCTCGAAGAGTGCGCGAAGCTCGGCCTCGCCCAGGCCGTCGCTCCGGTCGGAACCCGGGCGCGTGGCAGAATCCGCGTCGAGTGCGCCGAGACCCTGCGCGCGGCCGTGCGCGTCGGGCTCGACGACGCCGCAGCCCATGGGGACCGATCCGAAGCAGACGAGGGAGCAGCATCGGGCCGAGCGGCCGCTCGGTGACCTCGGCTTCACCCGGACGCCCTCCGAAGAGGACCCGCGCCGCGACCCCAAGCTGCTCCAGGCGATCGCGAAGATCGCGCCCGGGACCGAGCTGCGCCAGGCGGTGGACGACGTCATCCGCTCCCACGAGGGCGCCCTGATCGTGGTCGGCGACCCGAACGAGCTGTCCTTCCTCTACTCGGGCGGAATCCACATCGACGCGCCGTTCCGACCGCAGCTCCTCTACGAGCTCGCGAAGATGGACGGGGCGATCATCGTCGACTCGGCGATCAAGCGACTGGCGTGGGCGAACGTCCAGCTCATGCCGGATCCGACGATCCCCTCCAACGAGACCGGCACCCGCCATCGCACCGCCGAGCGCGTCGCCAAGCAGACGGGGGCGCTCGTCGTCTCGGTCTCCCAGCAGCGCGAGACGGTCACGCTCTTCGTCGGGCCCGCCCGCTACCAGCTCGACCCCGTCGCGGACGTGCTCGCGAAGACGAACCAGGCGCTCGGCACGCTCGAGACGTACAAGCAGCGGCTGGAGCAGGTGCTGACCCGCCTCACGGCCCTCGAGTTCCAGAACGCGGTCGTGCTCGACGACGTCCTCGTCGTCCTGCAGCGCGCGGAGATGACCTCGCGGATGGCGGAGCGGATCACGCGCGACTGCGTCGAGCTCGGCAGCGAGGGGCGGCTGATCCGGCTCCAGCTCGAGGAGCTCGTCGGCGAGGTGCCGATCGAGCGCGACGCTATCGTCCGCGACTACCACGCCGCCGGGCCGGGCGCCGAGGCGACCCGCGCGCTCGAGCGGCTGCGCGCTTTGAGCTACCAGGATCTGCTCGAGTTCGGACGGCTCGCCGAGCTGCTCGGCTACGACCGGAACCTGAACCCGCTCGACCACTCCGTCTCGCCGCGCGGCTACCGGGTCCTCTCGCACATCCCGCGCCTGCCCGACGGCGTCATCAGACGGGTCGTCGACACCCTCGGCACGCTCGACTCGGTCGTGCGGGCCTCCCAGCGCGAGCTGGAGGCGGTCGACGGCGTCGGCGCCGTCCGCGCGCGCGAGATCCGCGAGGGGTTGCGCCGCCTCCAGGAGCACAACCTGGTCGACCGCTACCTCCAGCTCTGACGAGCCCGGCGCGGCGGCGGGAGCCGTGGCCGCGTTTCCACCGCGAAAACGCGAAAAGGTGCCGGAATTTGGCTTTTCCAGGCTGTTTTGGCTATACTCAAGCCTCGGTTGCCGGCGCCGTGGGCGCGCCGGCTTTCTTGGCGGAAGAGAACGTTCACTCCAGGGAGGGTCGGGCTTGTACGAGGTCGGCGACAAGGTGGTGTATCCGCACCACGGAGCGGGGACGGTCGTCAAGAAGGAGACGCGCGAGGTCCTGGGGGAGAAGCGCGAGTACTTGACGATCAAGATCCTGCACAACGACATGACCGTGCAGGTGCCGTCCGAGAACGCCGAGAAGGTCGGGTTGCGCCGCGTGATCGGCGAGGAGGAGGTCGGAGTGGTCATCAAGGCCCTCACCGGCAGCTCGACCGAGATGCCGAAGAACTGGAACCGGCGCTTCAAGCACAACCGCGACAAGATGAAGACCGGCGACATCCTCGAGCTCGCCGAGGTCGTCCGGAATCTGTCGCTGCGCGACCACGAGAAAGGCCTCTCGACCGGCGAGAAGCAGATGTTCGTCAAGGCGAAGAAGATCCTCGCCTCCGAGCTCATGTACGCCAAGGACATGGACGAGGACGAGTGCGCGGCGTGGCTCGAGGAGATCCTCGCCGCGAACGGCAACGGCAAGCGCAAGCCGGCGGCGAAGAAGAAGACCGTCGCCGCGACCGCCTAGAGATCTCGGCCGATCGGGCGAACGTCTGCTGCGTGCTCGTCGCCGCCGGGCGCGGCGAGCGGCTCGGGCTCGACCAGCCGAAGGCGTTCGTCAAGCTCGGCGACGACCCGCTGCTTGCGCACCCGCTGCGGCGGCTCGACGAGTGCGAGTGGGTGGACGCGATCGTGCTGGTCGCGCCCCCTGGCTGGGAGGAGCCGGCGATCCTGCTCGCCGAGGAGCTCGGCTGTGGCAAGGTGCGCACCTGCGTCCCCGGCGGCGCCACGCGCGCGGACTCCGTGCGCGCCGGACTGGCCGAAGTGCCGGACGAGGCGCTCGTCGTGCTCGTCCACGACGCGGCGCGGCCGCTCGTGAGCGACGAGGTGGTCGCCCGCGTGCTCGCCCCGCTCTCGGAGGGCTGGGACGGCGTCGTGCCCGGGCTCCCGGTCGCGGACACGCTCAAGCGCGTCGACGGCGGCGGCGGAGTCGTCGAGACGGTTGCGCGCGAGGGGCTTTGGGCAGTTCAGACGCCGCAGGCGTTCCTCGCCGATGTGCTCCGACGCGCGTACGCGGGCGCGGGGGAGGCGACGGACTGCGCGGCGCTCGTCGAGGCGGGGGGCGGGCGCGTGAAGGTCGTGCCGGGCGATCCGCGGCTGCTCAAGGTGACGACGGCCGCCGACCTGGCCACGGTCGAGCGGTGGCTCGCGGCATGAGCGGCCGGCCCGCGCGGCGATAGGCTCAGGCGCGTGAACGTGCGCGCGCTCGTCCTCCGCTCGCTCCACAGGCCGCCCGGGACGCGCCGGTGAGCGAGTACCGCGTCGGCACCGGCTTCGACGCGCACGCGCTCGTGGAGGGCGTGCCGCTCGTGCTCGGGGGCGTCCGGATCGAGCATGGGCGCGGCCTCGCCGGCCACTCCGACGGCGACGTGCTCGCGCACGCGCTCACCGACGCCGTCCTCGGCGCCGCGGGGCTCGAGGACATCGGCGCGCTCTTTCCCTCGGGCGACCCCGCGCTCGCGGGCGCCGACTCGGTCGAGCTGCTCCGCGTCGCGTGGGAGCGCGTCCGGGCCGCCGGCTGGGAGCTCGCGAACGCGGACGTCGTCCTGATCGGAGAGGAGCCTCGCCTGGCGCCGCACCGGGACGCGATGCGCGCCCGGCTCGCCGGCGCGCTCGGCGTCGAGCCGGAGCGGGTCGCGGTGCGCGCCACGACCACCGACCGCCTCGGCTTCACCGGGCGGCGCGAGGGGCTCGCGGCCCAGGCGGTCGCGCTGCTGCGGCGGTCGGCGCGCGAATGAAGCTCGCGATCGTCACGCACGCGGAGCACCCGGAGCTGCGCGGCACGATCCCCGAGCTGTGGCCCGAGTTCCTGCGCCACGACCCCGTCGTGGAGACGTTCTGGCCGCGACTCTACGAGATCTACCCCGACTTCCAGCTCTGGGCGGTCGACCGGGACGTGCGGAAGACGGTCGCCTACGGCTGCACGCTGCCCGTGCGCTGGGACGGCGTCCCGGAGCCGCGCGGCGTGGACTGGGCGATGAGCAACGGCACCGCGGGCGAGCCGACCGCGCTCTGCAGCATCGTCGTCGGCGTCCTCCCCGAGTACCGGGGCATCGGTCTGGCTGCGGCGATCGTGCGACGCATGCAGAGCCTCGCCGCGGCGCACGGGCTGGAGGCGTTGATCGCGCCGGTGCGCCCCAGCTGGAAGGAGCGCTACCCGCTGACCGCGATCGAGCGCTACCTGCGGTGGCGGCGAGGCGACGGGCTCCCCTACGACCCGTGGCTGCGCATGCACGAGCGGCTCGGGGCCGAGCTGCTCGAGCCGGCGCCGCGCTCGTTCACGGTCACCGGGACGCGGGAGGAGTGGGAGCGCTGGACGGGCCTGACCTTCCCCGAGGACGGCGACTACGTCGTCCCGGGCGCGCTCGCCGTCGTCCGCTTCGAAGCCGGCCGCGGCGTCTACGTCGAGCCGGCCGTCTGGATGGTCCACCGGTAGCGCGGCGCGAAGCGCAGCTTCGCGCGCTGGCGCCTAGCGGCGCTTTCGTGCCTTCTCGAGGCGGCGGCGCATCTGGCGGTTCGTCGCCTCGGGTGCGATCACGCCCTGCTGCTCCTGCATCTCGAGCAGCGCGCGGCGCTCCTTCGCGGTGAGCTGCGACATCGCCGCCTGGGCGCGCTGCGGGTCGCGCAGGGCGCCCGAGCGCTGCATCTTGCGCATCGCGCTCGCGAGCTCGGGGTTCGACCGCTCCAGCGCGGCGTTCGAGAGCTTCTGCAACCAGCGTCGCAGGAGCGGCACCTTCGCCATCGCCGCGAAGAGCGGGCGCAGGTAGCGGCCGTTCTGGATGCGACCGAGCAGGGCCAGCACGCCGAAGAGCAGGAGCAGCCCGAGCAGGATCCAGAGCGGGATCAGCAGCGTGACGATCGAGGCGAGCATCGGGCGGATGGTACCCGCCTACGCGGGGAGGGACACGATCCCGCCGCGCACCGAGACGAGCCCGTCGCGGGCGAGCGAGCGGACCGCCTCGGCGTCGAGCTCGTCGAGGCGGCGAGCGGCGGACGCGACGAGCCGAAGCGTCTGGGCGCGCCGCTGCCGGAACGAGCCCTCGAACGGCCCCTGCTTGCGCAGCGGCTCGTAGCGCCGCCCGCGGGACGGGCACCGCTCGGCGAGCGGGCACACGCCGCAGCGCGGCACGCGCGCGAGGCAGACGGTCGCTCCGAGGTCCATGAGCGCCTGCGCGGCCGCCGGCGAGAACGACGCTCCGGTGCGCTCGACGACACGGCGGACGTTGACGTCCATGGGGAGCACCGCCCGCCCGAACGCGAAGCACGAGACGGCGTCCGCGGTGTAGCGACCCACGCCCGGGAGCTCGGTCAGGTCGTCCGGCCAGCCGCGTGTCGCCACGTGCCGCGCGGCCCGGTGCAGGTTGAGGGCGCGCCGGTTGTAGCCGAGCCCCTGCCACTCGCGGATCGCCTCGGCGGGCGAGGCGGCGGCGAGCGCCTCGACGGTCGGCCAGCGCTCGAGCCAGCGCCGCCAGCGTGGCACGACGCGCTCCACCTGCGTCTGCTGGAGCATCACCTCGGAGACGAGGATCGCGTACGGGTCGCGCGTCTTCCGCCAGGGAAGATCGCGCCCGTTCCGCTCAAACCAGGCCAGGAGCGCCGCTTCCACGCCACGGAGGCTAGACGAGCTCGCGGCCGCCGCGTGCGACCCGTTCCGCTATCGCCTACGCCGCGACGGGGCCGGCGCCGCGGCGGGCGGCGCGGATGATCTCCTCGCGCGTCCGGCACGCCACGAGCCGCACCGGCACGCCGTAGCGGGAGAGCCCCTCCGCGACCTCCTCGCCCTCCTCGACGCGCCCCTTGCCCACCGCCGAGACGGGCACGACCAGCTCGGCCGGATAGGCGCTCGCCGCTCGGTAGCCGCGCTCGCACTCGACGACGTCGCCCCAGAGGAGCACCCGTCCCAGCACGTGCAGGCTCGTCCGCCGCGGCGCCACCCGCGGGTGCCAGAGATACGCCGCCGCCTGTTCGAGGCTCGCGCCGTAGACGCCGCACTCGCAGCGCCGGCCGGGCGCCGCGTGGGTCTGACGCAGGAGGCCGAACCGCTCGAACCACGACCGGCGCAGGCACCGCGCGTGCACGGCGACCTGGGGCGGCCAGACGAGATCGAAGAACAGGCTCGAGAGCAGCGGGCCTCGGGCGCTGGGCACGATCTTCCACGTCCGCCACGCCTCGAGCGGAGCGGCGAAGTCGGGAGCAGCGACGACGGTCACGCACCCACCCTGCCGGGCTTCCGCGCCGGCTCAGGTGGCGGGACGAGCCGGGGGGCGGGAGCCGGCTCCCGCTTCCGCGGGACCGGATCCCGGAGCGGCTCGACCTTGTAGATCCGCTTCGGCTTTCCGATGTCCATGGACCCCTCCTGGTTCCGACCCTCCTCGTTAGTCCGTCTCTCGCCAGGTCCCGCGGAAGCGGGTTCCTGAAACGCGCGGCGCCGAGCACGGCGATCTCCCGCGCCCGTCGTGCGCGCGCCGGGGACGGATGCCCGGGAGGGCGGCTACGCCTGCCGACACTTCGGGTCGCCGAGCGACCGCTGGAGCGCGTTCAGCCGCCGGTCGAGCGCCGCGTCGTACGGGCCGGGAGCCTCGGCCTGCCAGGACACGATCGGGGTCACGCCGGGGCCGACGACGGTGAGCCGGTAGGCCTTGCCGGCGCCGCTCGGGTGGCCCCTGTGCGGGTAGAGCCCGTAGCAGAAGGTTCCCGTCGGCCCGTGCGTGAGGAAGCCGTTCTCGCGGCGCCAGCCGGGCCCGTAGCGGGAGTCGAGCGTGTCGAGGTAGACGTTGCGCGCGTATCCGTCGAGCGGCGCCCCGCGTCGCGTGACGCGGAAGCCGTACACGGGCCGTCCCAAGTAGGTGAGGCGCCCGAACAGGTGCTGGAAGCGGCGATACGACCAGTCGAGCCACGCCTCGAGCCTCGCCGGCTGCCCCCGCCAGTGCGAGGCGTGCAGCTCCCAGGGCGCGTGCGCGCCGCCGTAGTTCGGGAGCAGCCGCTGCCAGGACTGGAGCGCCCAGTAGCTGCCGTCCGGGGCGGTGCATGCGGCGACGAGCAGCGGCAGCGGCGGGCCCTCGTACGGACGGCACGCGCCGCCCCCGAGGAAGCCGGCGCCGTAGCGGTGCCGGAACTCCACCTGCGGCACGTCGGGGTTCGGGAAGCGCGCGCCGATCGCGCCCCACAGGACGACATGCCGGGGGCGGCCGCCGACACGGTAGTCGACGATCGCGCGCGTGCCGGCGACGCGCAAGCGCACGTGGCTGGCGTTGCGAGCGACGATGAAGGACGCCTGCGCGAGAGGAACGACGATGAGCGAGACGACAGCCGCCGCGAGCGCGACCCCGGCCCTCCGCACCACGGCGGCCAGGCTAACGGGCGGGCCGGGCGCCGCGCGTAAGACGTTCGTAAAGACGCGCCACGGAGTCGTCTCTTCGGAAGCAAGTAACACGTTGTTACATGGAGGCTCCACCCCCGGGCCGCCGGCTAGGCTCGGGCCGTGGTCCGCGTCCGCTTCGCGCCCAGCCCCACCGGCTCGCTCCATCTCGGCAACGCGCTGAGCGCGGTCGCGAACCGGCGCTTCGCCGACGAGCACGGCGGCACGATGCTGCTGCGGATCGACGACACCGACCCGGCGCGCAACGCGGAGGGAGGAGCGGAGGCGATCGTCGCCGACCTCGAGTGGCTCGGCGTCGCGTGGGACGAGGGGCCCGTCCGGCAGAGCGCGCGCTTCGTCCGCCACCGCGAGGCGGCGCACCTCGTCGGCGAGCCGGACGACGAGGGCGCGCTCCGCTTCGGCCGCACGACGCTGCTGCGCCCCGACGGAACGCCCACCTACCAGCTCGCCACCGCCGTCGACGACCTCGACTTCGGGATCACGCACGTGATCCGCGGCAACGACCACCGGGCGAACGCGGCGCTCCAGGCGGAGCTGATCCGCGCGCTCGGCGGCGAGCCGCCCGAGTACGTCCACCACGGCCTCCTGCTCGGCGAGGACGGCCGCAAGCTGTCGAAGCGCCACGGCGCCGCCTCCCTCGCCGACCTGCGCGAGCTCGGCTTCCCGGCCGAGGCGGTGCGCGCGTACCTCGAGGAGCTCGGCCTGCCGCGCCACGACGTACGCTTCGACCTCGCGCGGCTGCGCCGCCTCTCGACGGAGGCGCTCGCCGCGCTCAGCGACGAGGAGCTGGCGGCGCGCGTCGGCGTGCCGGTCTCGGCGGCGCCCGTGCTGCGCGGCGCGCGCGACCTCGTCGAGGCGCGCGAGTACGCGAAGCTCGTGCTCGAGCCGCCGACGACTCCGGTGGACGCCCCCGAGACGCTCGCCCGCGCTCGCGAGCTCGCCGAGGCGGGGCTCGAGCCGCGCGCGCTCGTACGCGAGCTGAAGGCGGTCGGCGGCGACCTGCGGGCGCTCCGGCTCGCGCTCACCGGCCGCGACCGCGGCCCGGAGCTTTGGGCGGTGGTGGCCGCGCTGCCGCGCGACGAGCTCCTGAGGCGGCTCGAGCCCCGATTAGGCTAGCGCCATGCGCCTCTACAGCACGCTCTCGCGCCGGCTCGAGGAGCTGCCCGAGCCGCCCGGGCCGATCCGCATGTACGTCTGCGGGCCGACGGTCTACCAGCGCGCCCACATCGGCAACGCCCGCCCGTTCGTGGTCGCGATGTGGCTTCGCAGCTGGCTGCGCGCGAGCGGGTACGAGGCGACGCTCGTCCACAACATCACCGACGTGAACGACAAGATCTACGCGGCGGCGCCGGGCGCGAGCGCGGAGCTCGCCGCACGGGCGACGGAGTGGTACCTCGAGGACACGGGCGATCTCGGCCTCGGTCTCCCGGACGCCCTGCCGAAGGCGACCGAGAGCATCCCCGCGATCATCCGCTTCGTCGAGCAGCTCGTCGAGCGCGGCTACGCCTATCCGGCCGGCGGCGACGTCTACTTCCGCGTCACCCGCGATCCCGGCTACGGGCGCCTCTCGGGGCAGCGGCCCGACCAGATGGCCCCCGACGAGGACCAAAGCCCCCTCAAGGAGGATCCCCGCGACTTCGCGCTCTGGAAAGCGACCAAGCCGGGGGAGGACACCTCCTGGGAGTCGCCGTGGGGGCGCGGTCGCCCCGGCTGGCACATCGAATGCTCCGTCATGGCGGAGGAGGCCTTCGGGCCGGCGTTCGAGATCCACGGCGGCGGGCTCGACCTCGTCTTCCCGCACCACGAGAACGAGCTGGCGCAGTCGCGCGCGCTCGGGCACGACTTCGCCCGCATCTGGATGCACAACGGCATGGTCGAGCTCGGCGGCGAGAAGATGTCGAAGTCGCTCGGCAACGACGTCTCGCTCCGCAACGTGCTCGACACGTGGGGTCGCGAGGTCGTGCTCCTCTTCTTCCTGCGCGCCCACTGGCGCAGACCGATCGAGCTCACCGACGAGACGCTCGCCCAGGCGAAGGCGGAGGTGGAGACGTTCCGCAACTTCTTCCTCGACGCCGAGCCGGGCGTCGAGGACGGCGAGCGGATCCTCCGCTCCGAGCTGGCCGCGGTGCTCGACGACGACTTCAACACGCCGGAGGCGCTCGCGCTCTTCCACAGCTGGCGGGCGCGCGAGGAGCGGTCCTCGCTGCGCTACGGTCTCGAGCTCTTCGGCCTCGGCTCCATCGCCGAGCCGCCGCAGGCGCCGCCGGAGGTGGCGGCCCTCGCCGAGCGGCGGCGGGACGCGCGCGCCGCGAAAGACTTCGCCGAGGCGGACCGGCTGCGCGACGAGCTCGCCGCGGCCGGCTGGGAGGTGCGCGACATCGCCGCCCCGCCGGGATACCGGCTCGTGCCGAGGACGTGACGCGGGAGCAGGTCTACGGCCGGCGCCCGGTGCGGGAGGCGCTGCGCGGGCCGCGCGAGGTGCTCGAGCTGTGGGCGACCGAGCGCGCGCTCAAGGCGGAGCCGTGGCTGCGGGAGACCGAGCGGCCGCGCGTCCAGCTCAAGCTCGAGCGCGACCTCTCGGAGGCCGCCGGGACGCGCGACCACCAGGGCGTGCTCGCCTGGTGCGAGCCGTACCGCTACGCGGACGCGCTCGAGCTCGCCGCCGGGGAGCGGCCGCTGCTCGCCTGCCTCGACCAGGTGAGCGACCCGCGCAACCTCGGCGCCGTCGTCCGCAGCGCCGAGGGCGCGGGCGCGACCGGCGTCGTCGTCCCCGCGCACGGCTCCGCCCGCGTCACGCCCGCGGTCTGCCGCGCCTCCGCCGGCGCCGTCGAGCATCTGCCGGTCGCCGTGGTGACGAACCTCGCGCGCTACCTGGCGGAGATCAAGCGCGACGACCTCTGGGTCGTCGCCGCCGTCGGCGACTCCGGCACGCCCATGTGGGAGGCCGACCTCTCGGGCGGGATCGCGTTCGTCCTCGGCGCCGAGGGGAGAGGGTTGCGGCCGCTCGTCCGCCGCACCTGCGATCTCGAGGTGGCGATCCCGCAGCTCGGCCGCGTCGAGTCGCTGAACGTCAGCGTCGCCGCCGCGCTCCTGCTCTACGAGGCCCGCCGCCAGCGGTGGGCTTCCGTCCCGTAGCCGGCTCCGAGCGGGCGCGGCTCGAGGCCGCGCGTGTGGAGAATCGAGGTCGATTCGGTACGCGGTGTTGAGCGCGTGTTCAGCTTGCGAGAAGGCGGAAGGTGTCGCGCCGCGCATTCCATAGCGTTTCGGCATGGCCCGGATACGCCCGTCGACCGCTCGGCTCCTGGCGATCGCGTCCGTTCCGGTCGCGGCGCTCTCCGTCGCGCCCGCGCCGGCAGTCGCCGGCGTCCCCCCATGGCGCGGAGAGCCGCGGGCCTTCGGTCTCGGGCCTGCGAGCGGCGGCGTCCGGGAGCTGCGGTTCCGCTATGTCACCCACGACGGCTGGCGGAGCCACGCCGTCCTCCTCCTCCCGAGCTGGTACGGCCCTCGCCGGGATCCGCCGATCCCGCTCGTCATCTGTCCGCACGGACGGAACACGCGGCCGGAGGCGGCGGCGCGCCGGTGGCTCTTCCTGCCGACGATAGGAGGCTTCGCGGTCGTCATACCCGCGGGTCACGGT
>JADGHP010000199.1 GCA_019683855.1 Thermoleophilia bacterium | reverse complement strand
CAGCGCGACCGCCCGCATCGTCGCCGTCGACCCGCGAACGCGGCGGGTCCGTTCCGCCGGGGCGTTGTCGAGACCGCGGTCGGATCTCGCGGCGGTACCCCTCGGCGCGAGGATCCTGATCGCCGGCGGGCGGGACGCCGGCGGCACCCTGGCCGGCCTGAGCGAGCTGACCGATCTGCCCGCCCGTCACGCGACGGCGAGTCGAAGCTCGACTCCCGCCTCCTCCGCGCGGAACGTGTACGCGTTCGCCGGCGCCGGGATGCTCACCGGGGCTGCTCGCTTCGCAAGGCCGCTCGTCTACGTGCCGAACAGCGAGAGCGACACCGTCGACGCGATCGATCCGCGCACCTTCCGGGTCGTCGCGCACTTCCGGGTCGGCGGGCTGCCCCAGCACGTCGTGCCCGCATGGGACCTGCGCAGGCTCTACGTCACCAACGACACCGGCAACAGCTTGACGCCGATCGACCCGCGCACGGGGAGGCCGGGCGCGCCGATCCCGGTCGAGGATCCCTACAACATGTACTTCACCCCTGACGGGCGCTACGCGATCGTCGTCGCCGAGCGGCTCCACCGGCTCGACTTCCGCGACGCGCACAGCTTCCGGCTGCACCGCTCGCTGTCTGTCCCGTGCGTCGGCGTCGACCACATGGACTTCACCGCGAACGGGCGCTACCTGCTCGCGAGCTGCGAGTTCTCGGGCCAGATGGTCGTGGTCGACGTCGCCCGCGAGCGGGTCGTGCGCACGATCGACCTGCCCGACGGGCGAGGCGGCATGCCCCAAGACGTGAAGCTCTCCCCCGACGGACGCACCTTCTACGTGGCGGATCTGCGCGCGAACGGCGTCTGGGAGATCGACGCGCGCACCTACCGCGTCACTCGCCTGCTGCGGACGGGGGCCGGTGCGCACGGTCTTTACCCGAGCCGGGACGCGAAGCTCCTCTACGTCTCGAACCGGAACGAGGGCTCGGTCTCGGTCGTCAGCTTCCGCACCCGCAGGGTGGTGGCGAAGTGGAGGATCCCGGGCGGCGGCAGCCCGGACATGGGCGGGGTCTCGGCCGACGGCAAGGTGCTGTGGCTCTCCGGCCGCTACAACGGGGTCGTGTATGCGATCTCGACCCGCAACGGGCGGCTGCTGGCGAAGATCCCGGTCGGGGCGGGTCCGCACGGCCTCTGCGTCTGGCCGCAGCCCGGCCGCTACTCGCTCGGCCACACCGGCGTGCTGCGCTAACGGTGTGCGCGCGAGCGCCGTCATCGGAGTCGTCTGCGCGCTGGCGGTCGGCGCGACGGGGTGCGGCGGGGCCGGGCGCGCGTCCGGGGCCGGGGCGCTCCACCGCGGCCGGCAGATTTTCGCCCGCTCCTGCGCCGCCTGTCACACGCTCGCCGGTCGCGAGCGCGGCGCCGTCGGCGGCGACCTCGCCGCTCTCCGCCTGAGCGTCGCCGACCTCGCCAGCTTCGCCAGGGTGATGCCCGTCCGTCCACGTCTCTCGCGGGCGGACGCGCTGGCCGTCGCCGAGTACATCCACTCGGTCGCCGCGTCGCTTCGCAGGCGTGGCGGCTAGCCCTTGACGACGCCGAGCGGCGCGAGCCGCGCGACGCGGCGCGCGAGCCCGGCGCGCTCGACCACTTCGACCACCCGCTCGACGTCCTTGTAGGCGAACGGCGCCTCCTCGGCCAGGCCCTTGTTGGAGGGGCAGCGGACGACGATCCCCTGCGCCTCCAGCGCGCGGCGCAGCTCGGCGCCGCCGATCCGCTTGCGGGCGGCGGTGCGGGAGAGCGCCCGCCCGGCGCCGTGGCACGTCGTGCCGAACGAGCGCTGCATCGACCCCGGCTCCCCGGCGAGGACGAAGCTCGCCGTCCCCATGCTGCCGGGGATGAACACGGGCTGGCCGACCGCGCGGTAGCCGGCCGGGATCTCGTCCGACCCGGCCGGGAAGGCGCGCGTCGCTCCCTTGCGGTGGACGAGCACGTCGCGCCCGCCGTGGCGCTCCACCTTCGCCACGTTGTGGGCGACGTCGTACACCTGGCGGGTGCCGGCGGCGGCGTCTCGGCCCAGCACGCGCTCGACGGCCGAGCGGACGGCGTGCGCGATCGCCTGGCGGTTGGCGAAGGCGAAGTTCGCCGCGGCCGCCATCGCCGCCAGATAGCGGCGCCCCTCCGGCGAGGAGGCCGGCGCGCAGGCGAGCTGGCGGTCGGGCAGGACGATCCCGTAGCGTCGCCCGACCGCGTCCATCGCGCGCACGTGGTCGGTGCAGACCTGGTGGCCGAGCCCGCGCGAGCCCGAGTGGATCAGCACGGTGAGCTGCCCCTCGCCGAGACCGAACGTCTCCGCCGCGGCCGGGTCGAAGAGGTGCTCGACCCGTTGCAGCTCGACGAAGTGGTTGCCGGAGCCGAGCGTGCCGAGCTGGCCGGCGCCGCGCTCGCGCGCCCGATCCGAGACCGCCGCCGGGTCGGCGCCGGGCAGGCAGCCGTGCGACTCGGTGCGCTCGAGATCCTCGTCGCGGCCGACGCCGCGGACGACGAGAGCGCGCGGCCCCTCGCGCAGCACCTCGTCGAGCTCGGCGGGCCGGAGCTCGAGCGGCCCCTCGCCGCCGGCGCCGGCCGGGATCGCGCGCGAGAGCTCGTGCACGAGCGGCTCCCGGCGCGCGCCGAGCTCCGCGGCCGACAGCGGCAGCGCGAGCAGCCTGACGCCGCAGTTGATGTCGTAGCCGACGCCGCCGGGGGAGACGACGCCGTCCGGCAGCTCCATCGCGGCGACGCCGCCGACCGGAAAGCCGTAGCCCTGGTGGATGTCCGGCATCGCGAGCGCGGCCTCCACGATCCCCGGCAGCGTCGCCACGTTCTCGAGCTGCTCGAGCGAGCCGTCGTCGGCGAGCCTCGCCACCAGCTCCGGATCGGCGAAGACGCGCGCCGGGACGCGCATGTCCGGCCTCGTCGCGGCGGGGATCTCCCACAGCGTCTCGTCGAGGCGAACGAGCTCAGACGTCGAGGACGACGCGCCCATGCCAGACCCCTCCTTCGTACCCGAATTCGAGGTTACTGAGAGTGACCGCCTTCACGAGCTGACGCGGCCGACCGCGACGGCC
>JADGHP010000020.1 GCA_019683855.1 Thermoleophilia bacterium | reverse complement strand
GGGGCCGCGCCCCCCGCCCCCCCGCCCGGCCCGCCGGCGCGCGGCGCCGGCGGGGCGCCAGGTCGCCGTCCAGACCCCCGCCGAGCGCCGCCGCGCGGCGGCGAGCCGGCGGCCGTCGAGGAGGAAGCGCACGCCGGCGACCCGCGCCGGAGCGCTCGCCGCGACCAGCAGCGCCTGCGGCCGCTCGACGCAGGCGCCTCCGGCGGGCTCCAGCCAGTCCACGGCGGGCGCGCGGCGGACGCGGACGGAGACGGATACGGTGCGCGTGTTCGGCATGATCTCGGAGCCGCTCGTGTTCACGTTCTTCGCCTCCTGGAAGTCGGACGAGGTGACGCGCAGCCGCAGCGCCCCGGCGGTGAGCGCGGGGGCGTTCCGGGGCAGCGCAAAGGTGGCCACGCCCGTGTCCGGATCGTACGCCGACGCGCCGACGAGCACGCCGCGGTAGCCGATCTCGAGCGAGCCCGGGTCGACTCCGGACTGCGAGTCGAGCGTCCGCACAGCGAGCGTCGGGCGGCCGGTTGAGACGCGCGTCGTGAGGAGCCGGATGGACGGGGGCGTGACGTCATTCACCCACGAGCGCAGCACGAAACGGCCGCCCCGGCTGCGTCCCGTGAACGCGTCCCGCCCCGAGTCGACCGCGACGTAGAAGGTCTGCCGGCGCGGGAACGAGGCGCCGGCCGCGCCGATCCGGTCGAGGTAACCGTCGGTGAGCTCGTTCACGTCGACGGGCGTTCCGGCGAAGCCCTGCACGCTCCACTCGTCCCGCCGGCCGAGGAAGAACGGGTCGATCTGCGCGCCCGGGGTCGTGCGCACGATCGAGACGCCGACATTCGCAGCCGGGCGGTCGACGCGGATCTCGTACAGCGCCTCGGCGCCGCTCTCGACCATGGGCGGGGTGTCGGGCGCGTTCCCGAACGGCGCCGCCGGGTAGCGGTAAGCGTCGACGCGGTCGACCCCCTGCCGCGTGTCGCCGCGCACGCGCCCCGAGAGCGGCAGCGCGGGCGCGGCGGCGAGCGCCGGCCGCTCGACGAGGAAGAGGTACGGCACGCGACGGCTCACGTCGCCTCTCCTCAGCACCAGGAAGCCGTAGTCCGCTCCCGGCGTCGCGTCCGCCGCGGCGCGCGCGACCACCGGCAGGTCGAGCTCGCCTCCGGGCGGGATCGAGGCTATGCCCGGGACGTCGAGAGACGCCCCGGCGGTCGCGGCCTGCGGCTCGACCGTCACCTGCCAGGCGCCGGCCCCGCCGCCGGCGTCGGTGAGGCGCACGAGCAGCGTCCGGCTCGCGGCGCCGTGCGTCACGTCGAGGTCCTCGAACGAGAGCGAGACCGGGTCGGTGAAGACGAGCGGGTCCGCCGCCCGCGGCAGCGATACGAGCCCGCCGCCCTCGAGCGGCACCGGCGCCTCCCGCGTGCGCGCGGTGTCGCCCCACGCGGGCCCCGCCGTCGAGACGAGGGCGGAGCGCACCTGCGCGGGCGTCCAGCCGGGATGGAGCTGGAGCAGGAGCGCCGCCGCGCCGCTTACGTGCGGCGTCGCCATGGAGGTGCCGTCGAAGACGGCGAAGCGGGAGGCGCTCGTGCCCGGCAGTGTCGCGGACAGGATCTGCCCGCCGGGCGCCGCGAGGTCGGGCTTCAAGTCGTGACCGAACGGCGTCGGGCCGCCGGCGGAGAAGCTCGTGACGACGCCGCTGCGGCCCGTGTCGAGCTCGCGCGGGTCGTGCTCGACGCGGACCGGCGTGCGTCCGCCGGAGGCGGCCATGAACGCGCGCAGGCGCTCGCCGTCGAGGTTCGAGATCATCCCCGCCGGAAGCGCGAGCCGGAGCGGGATCTGGCTCGCCTCGCCCTCGCGGTTGTCGGAGAGGACGATGCCGATCGCGCCCGCGGCTTTCGCCTGCGCGGCCTTCGTCGTGAACGGGCAGATCCCGCGCGCGGCGAGCGCGATCGCGCCGTCGAGCGAGTGCGGCGGCAGCGTGCCGCGCGACGAGGCGAGGTTCCCGGTCGGTCCGCACAGGTGCCGCTCGACCGGCTTGCCGTCGGTGCCGACGAGCGAGCCGACGTCGACGAGCGTCTGATCCCGGTCGGCCCACCGGGGCGGAGCCGTCGTCCCGGCGGCGGCGAGAAACGGGATCCCTCGCACCGCGTCGGGCGCGCCCGGGGCGACGACGTCGAGCGCCGGCGCGAAGACGTGCGCGTTCGAGACCGCCGCGACCGCGATCGCGTCCGGCGCGGTGCCGGGCGAGCCGACGGAGCCATCGCCGAAGTCGTCGCGGTCGTTGCCCGCGGCGATCACGGGGACGACGCCGGCGGCGACGACGTTGTGGAGCGCCTCGACCAGCGCGTCGTTCGCGGGGTCGGTCTCGGCGCCGCCGCCGGAGAAGTTGATGACGTCCATCCCGTCCGCGACGGCGGCCTCGAACGCCGCCACGATCTCGGGCGTGTTCGCGACGTGGCCGATCGGGGTCGGCACGGTGAAGACCCGGTAGTTGCCGAGCCACGCCCTGGGCGCGACGCCGGAGAGACCGGTCACCCGCGGATGGTCGGCTCCCGCTGGGGCGGTGGTGCCCGCGTCGCCGGCCGCGATTCCCGCCACGTGCGTGCCGTGGAACGACGACGCGGGGTCGAGCGGGAGCCGTCCCGCCTCGCCGGCGTGGGGGCCCGGGAACGCGCGCGCGACGATCACCTTGGGCGTCGTGTAGGCCGTGTCGCCCTTCGGGAAGCCCGGCGGGTACGCGAGCCCCCTCGGGTCGAAGAACGCGTTCGTCTGGTCGATGCCGTCGTCGACGATCGCGATCTTCATCCCGCTGCCGTCGGCGCCGAGCTCTCTCCGGATCGCGTCCGCGCCGACGAGCGTGGGCGAGCGGTCGAGCGCGAGCGTGTAGCGGAGGCTCGGGTAGACGTGCGTGAACGCGCGCATCCGCAAGAGGGTGGGCAGCCGAGGCGCGGGCAGGTCGACGGTGACGGCGTCGAGCAGGATCCGGAACCGCTCCTGGACGCGGGCCTGCGGGATCGTCGCCCGGAGGGTCGCAACCGCGCGGGACTGCGCCGCCGCGAGCCGCGCCAGGTACGCGCGCGAGGCCGCGCTCCCGACCGCGAGCTTGCGTCTGCCGAGGGCGCCGTAGAGGCCGCGACCGGAGCGCGCTGCGAGCGGCGGCAGGCGGAGGGCGGCGATGACGCGCACGCGGGCGCCGCCGTGCGGCAGCAGGGGGATCGTCCCGGCGCGGAGGCGGGGGCGAGCCCGTCCGTCGCTCGATCGCTGGATGGGCGTAAGCTGCGCGCCGGCCGGCACGGCGCAGGTGAGCGCCGCGCAGCAGACGATGAGCAGTGTCGCGCGACGCAAGGCGCAAGCAGGCTAGCCGCTTCCGAGTAGGATCGGCGCGATGGCCGGAGCCTTCGCAGGCAAGCGCGCCCTCGTCCTCGGCGTCGCCAACAGGCGCTCGATCGCGTGGGCGATCGCGCGCGAGCTCGCCGCCGGCGGGGCGCGGCTCGCGTTCACCTACCAGGGCGAGCGGATCGAGCGCAGCGTGCGCGAGCTCGCGGCGACCGTCGACTCGGCGCTCGTCACGGAGTGCGACGTCCGCTCGGACGACGACCTCGCCCGTGTCTTCGCCGAGGTCGGGGAGGCGTTCGACGGCGAGCTGGACATCCTCGTCCACTCGGTCGCGTTCGCGGCGGCGGAGGATCTCGAGGGCCGCTTCACGGACACGCCGCGCGACCGCTTCTGGCTCGCGCTGGAGGTGAGCGCCTACTCGCTCGTCGCCTGCGCCCGCGCTGCGGAGCCGCTGATGGAGCGGGCGGGCGGCGGGGCGATCGTGACGATGACCTACCTCGGCGGGGAGCGCGCCGTGCCGCACTACAACGTGATGGGCGTGGCGAAGGCGGCGCTCGATGCGTCCGTTCGCTACCTGGCCTGGGATCTGGGGCCCAAGAACATCCGCGTCAACGCGATCTCGGCCGGCCCGGTGCGCACGCTCGCGGCGCGCTCGATCGCCGGCTTTCCGACGATGGAGGAGATCGTCGAGGAGCGCGCGCCGCTGCATCGGCACATCACCGCCGAGGACGTGGGCGCCGCCGCCGCCTACCTCGTGAGCGACGCGGCGCGAAACGTGACCGCGACGACGCTCTACGTCGACAGCGGCTACCACGCGATGGGCATGTAGAGATGGCCGCTCGCCGAGCGACTTTGGCTCAACCATGCGGTGCGTGTAGGACGTAGGCGCCGCTGCGTGCCGTCCTCGTGCGGACCCGGTGATGACACGGAAGCGCTGTGATCTCGCGCGTCGCATGCCGGCACTGAGACCGTGTGGGTGCCGGAGACTCGGGTTGCGGAGTGTTCCTCGCAGGTTGAGCAGCTTGCCGGTGGGCGGACGACCACTCGGGCGCGAGCCTAACCGCGCGCGGGCACCGCGTGAGATCCGATGACGCGGCGCGTCGGTATTCGTGGATCAGCCCGCCGAGTAGATCGCGACGGCGGACGCGGTGGAAGTGGATCACATAGGTGGCCCGGTCTTCGCCGATCGGCGGTGGCAGGTCGAGCGGCGGCTGCTGCTCGAGCGCTTGGTGCGGCCGGTGCTCGTTGTAATGCGCGCCGTAAGCGGCCAGGACGTGCTGGAGGTGGCGGCGGCCGAGGATGAGGAGCTGGTCGAGGCATTCGCGGCGGACCGTCCCGACCCAGCGCTCGGCGTGCGCCCGCGCTTTCGGCGCCCGCACTGGCGCCTTGATCACCGTGATCCCTTCGGAGGGGAAGACCCCGTCGAACGCGCGGGTGAACGTGCTGTCGCGGTCACGAACCAGAAACAGCGGGCGGACACCCTCGTCGTCGAGCTGGATCAGCAAGTTGCGGGCCTGCTGACTCACCTACCGCCCGTCCGCGCTGGCGGTGATGCCGTCGAGGCGGATGCGGCGGGTCGCGAGCTCGATCAAGAACAAGACGTAGAGGCGTTTGAGGAAGAGCGTGTCGACGGTGAGGAAGTCGCACTCGAGAATGCTCGACGCCTGCTGGCGCAGAAACTCCGCCCAACTCGTCTCCAGCCGCTTCGGCGCCGGCTCGATCCCCGCCTCCTGCAGGATCGCCCAGACCGTGCTCGCGGCACGCCTCATTCCGAGTCCATCAGCTCGCCTTTGATCCTTCGGTACCCCCAGCCCGGGTTCTCCCGGGCCGGCCGCAGCACACGTGCGCGCGCCTCAGTCGGCGTTGGGGGACGACCCGGCCGGCGGTGCGGATACCTCCAACGGCGCGCGACCGGCTCGCGGTGCCAGCGCAGCAGCGTCGCCGGCGTCACAAACGCGGACCTGCGCTACGCCTGACGCGACAGGACTCGGCTGAACGCCTCCGGCAACGCCCGGTCAGCCTGCCGTCAACTGCGGCCGAGCAACCTGCCGCTCCAACACGCGCAGCTGGTGACGCAGCAACAGCATCTCGATCTCCTTCTCCCGCTCCAAGCGAAACCGGAGAACGAGCAGCTCGAGCAGCCGCCGCAACGACCAGTGCAGAAACGACAAAACCACACCCTGACGACCCGCCATCGGCGCTGACCCTGCCGCCGGACCGCGAACCTCGGGGCGGTACGACTCAGACCCCGGAGCCCGAGTTCTCGGCCCCTACACGGGCGGCCGAGGTGTCCCTGCGTGAGGCGCGCGACGCGTCACTGATTCTGGTCGGAAACCGCGGCCGCGGCGGCTTCACGAGCCTGCTCCTCGGCTCGGTTAGCCAGCAGGTCATCCACCCGCGCACTGGCCCCGTCCTCGTCGTGCACGCAACGGAGAGCAAGGCGTCGCCTACCGCCACGTCATAGCTGGCGCACGACCCAGAGGCGTGCGCCCCGCACTACCAGCAGCAGAATAGCGCCGCTGAGCGCGGCGAGCACGACCGCGATCACGTGCAGGCGATGTGCGTCTATGCGCTGCCCGAAGGCGAGACCGAGCAGGCTGGCCGAGAGGATCGTGCCGAGGTAGCGCGAGGTCTGGAAGAGGCCGGACGCCGTGCCGACCTGCTCGTGTGGCGCGGCTGCGACCATCGCCGCCTGCAGGCCGAGGTTGTTGAGGCCGGTGCTGACGCCGACGATCGCCAGCAGGCCCGCGATCGCCCCGTCGCTCGTGTTCGCGTGGATCGCGAGCAGCGCGAGCGAGCCCGCGGTCATGAAAGCGGCGCCGACGGCGAGCACAAGCCGAACACCGACGCGCTCGATCGCGCGTGCGGCGAGCGGAGTGGTGACGACGCCGAGGCCGGCGACCGAGAGCATGACCAGCCCCGTCTGCTCGGCGTCGAGCCCTTTCGCCTCCTGCAGAAAGGTCGGCAGGCCGAAGAAGATCGAGTAGAAGACGACGTTGACGAGCGCGAACTGGCCATAGACGACGAGCAGCGGCCGGTTCGCCGCGAGCGCGCGCAGCTCCAGGAACGGATCGGTGCTGTGCAGCTCGACGGCGGCGAACGCGGCCGCGGCGGCGAGCGCGAGCGGCAACGCCCACCAGGCGACGCCGCGGTCGAGGGAGAGCAGGAACCAGAGCAGCGCGACGAGCGTGAGCGCGAAGAGGCCGCCGCCGAGCGGGTCAACCCGCCGCAGCGCCGCCGCGCTTGAGCGCCGCCGTGGTGGGTCGGCGGGCAGCACGGCCGCGGCCGCGACGAGCGCAACCGCGACGAGCGGCAGGTTGACGGCGAAGATCGCCCGCCAGCCCTGCCAGCCGACGAGATAGCCGCCGAGCGTGGGTCCGAGCCCCGCCGACACCGACGAGAAGACCGAGAGCACCGCAAGTGCCCGCGCCTGCCGCTCGCGGAAGCTCGTGCGGACGATGCCGATGCCGGCGGGGTAGAGGGCCGAGCTGCCGGCCGCCTGCACGACGCGCACGGCCAGCAGCGCGGCGAAGCTCGGGACAAACGGGGCGGCGACGCTCGCCGCCCCGACGAGGGCGAGTCCGGCCAGGAAGACGCAACGGCGGCCGTACAGATCCGCGAGCCGCCCGCTCACCGGTTGTCCGACGGCGCTCGCGAGGTAGTAGGCGGAGATCAGCCAGGACGCAGTCGCGAAGCCGAGCTGGAAGTGGCGGGCGAGGTCGACGAGCGCGACCGCGATCATCGAGGAGTTGAGCGGGTTGAGCAGCGTCCCGGAGGCGATCGTCGCGAGCAGCCCGAGCCTCACTGCCCCGCGCGGCTCCGCGGTCGCGGCGTCGCGAGGCGTAGGGAGCACTATGGGGTGCGGTCGCCGCGGCGCGCGGCGAGCCACTGCCGCCAGTCGGCCGCGACGATCCGCTCGCCGGTGAGCCCGTCCGCCTCCGCGGAGGCCAGGAAGACGATCGGCGGCCCCATGACCTTGGTCGGAGGCAGGGCCGAGCGCTGCTCCTCGGGCAGCCCGTCCGGGATCATCTCGGTCAGGGTCGCGCCGCCCGGCAGCAGCAGGTTGACGGCGATGCCGTGCGGACGCAGGCCCTCGGTCATGATCAGGCTGCGCGACTCGGCGCCCGCGCGCGAGGGCCCGTAGGGGACGAAACCGCGGCGACGCATCGTCTCGTGGCTCATCGTCACGGTGACGAAGCGGCCGCGACCCTGCTTCACGAGGACCGGCGCGAAGGCGCGCGCGACCAGGAAGTAGCCGGTCAGGTTGGTCGCGACGACGTCTCCCCCATCCCTCCGGCTCGACCTGCCAGAAGGGCTGCGGGGCACTGAGAAAGCCGCGGTTGACGGTGCGCATGTCGATGCCGGCGCTGTTGACGACGGGGTCGATCTGCGGCCAGCGCGGATCGCCTCGGCCGCCCGCGCGACCGAGGCGGGCCCGCGCACGTCCAGCGGCAGCGGCTCGGCCGCGAGCCCATCGGCGCGCAGCCGCGCGCCCGTCCGCTCCAGCCGCGGCGTCTGCCGCGCCGCGATCGCGACCGTCGCCCCCTCCCCCAGCAATGCGCGCGCCATCGCAAGGCCGAGCCCGCTGGTCGCACGGGTGACGACCGCGTGCACGCCGTGCAGCTCGCCGCTCGCCGGCGGGCTCATCGCCTCGGCGCTGACAAGAGGCTCGCAGCGAGAGTTAGCGCTGTCGCCGACGGGGATCGGCGACCCGCCTGCGGTCACCGGTCTCGGGACGTTGAGGGCCTGCTCGATCCGGTGGTGGCGGCCGGCGACGCTCGGCTGCTCCTCGTCGAACAGGGCCGGTCGAGCCGCTCCCGGCTCGGCGGGAAGTCGAAGCCGTAGCCGCGGCGCCCGTCCTCGTTCCAGGCCGCGCCGATCCCGAGGATCGCCCGGCCGCCGGAGATCACGTCGAGGGTCGTGATGATCGTCGCGAGCAGCGTCGGGTTCCGGTAGGTGACGCCGGTCACCATCGTCCCCAGGCGGGCCCGCTCTGTCCGGGCGGCGAGCGCGCCCAGCAGCGTGTACGCCTCCGGCATCGGATCCGTCGGCGGCCCGACCGTTGCGATCTGGTAGACGCGGTCCATCACCCAGAGCGAGTCGAAGCCCGACCGCTCCGCCGCCTGAGCGATCGCCGTCACCCGGTCGAACAGGGCGCCGTCGGGCACGGCGAGACAGGTGAAGCTCGGGATCTGCACGCCGATCCGGGTGACTGACGGCGTTCATGAAGGCCCGCTCTCGGTCCTGCTCGTGGGCGCCGCGGCGGCAGCCTGCGCGGGCTCCGGCTGCCGGTGGTCGGCGACGAGCGTGCCGACCGCGCCCGCCTCCTCGACGATCGTCTCGGGCACCTCCAAGGCGTCCCAGCTCGCGAGCTCGATCCGCGGAAAGACGAGCGTGAGCAGGAGTCCGGCGGCGGCGAGCCCGATGCCGACCGTGAAGACGTCGACGATCCCGTTCGCGAGCGCGCGGCGAAGCGCTGCGGCGAACTGAAGGTAGAGCGCGTGCCCGTGCGGGAAGCCGTTGAAGCGCTGCTGGACCGCCGCCTGCGCCTGCGGCGTGAGCAGCGATTCCGGCGAGAGGTTCGCGCCTGCGAGTTGTGGCCGGATCGCGGCCGGTGCGTAGCGCACCAGGTCGGCCGAGAAGCGGTTGACGACGATCGCGGTCATCACCGGCACGGCGACGGCGCCGCCGAGGTTAGAGAAGAGCTGCCGGCCGGAGTTGACGGTACCGAGCATGGCGTGCGGGAACGCGCTCTGAACGGTCATCGAGAAAATCGGCATCGTCGTCCCGATCCCGATCCCGAGCACGACCATGTCGCGGATCACCTCACCCGAGCCGGAGGATGCGGAGAGACGGCTGAAGAGGACGAAGCCGGCGAGAGCGAAGCACATGCCGATGATCGCCTGCACTTTGTAGCGACCGGTGCGCGAGATGATCTGGCCGCCGAGCGCGGAGCCGGCGACGAAGGAGAGCATCATCGGCGTCAGCACGACGCCCGAGTTCTGGGCCGTCTTGCCGACCACGCCCTGCACGAACAGCGGGATGAAGCTGAGGCCGCCGTACATGCCGGCGACGATCAGGAACGAGATCGCAACCGAGAACGTGAAGACGCGGTTCGCGAACAGCGCCGGGCTGAGGATCGGCTCAGCCGCCCGCCGCTCGTTGCGGACGAACAGCGCGAGCAGGGCGACTCCGGCGGCGAAGCAGAGGCCGATCTGCCAGGAACCCCAGGCGTAGGTGGTGCCTCCCCAGGTGACAGCGAGCAGTACGGCGATGAGGCCGGTGGTCATCAGGATGCTGCCTTCGAAGTCAAGACGGGTCCGCCGCTGGGCGCGCACGCGGGGCATCACGAGGCCGACGATCAGCCAGGCGAACGCGGCCAGGGGCAGCGGCACGAGGAAGACGTAGCGCCAGCCGATCTCGTCGGTGATCGTGCCGCCGAGCGTCGGGCCGACGATCGAGGCGAGCCCGAACACGCCCATCACGACCCCCATCCAACGGCCGCGCTCTCGCGGGCTGAAGATGTCGCCGATCGACGCGGTCGAGAGCGCCATCATCGCGCCGCCGCCGAGGCCGGAGACGACGCGGGCACAGATCAGCCAGAGCATCGACTGCGCGGCAGCGGCGAGGATCGCGCCGAGGACGAAGATGGCGATCCCGACCAGGTAGAGCGGCCGGCGCCCATAGAGGTCGGACAGCTTGCCGAAGATCGGCACGGTCACGGTCGAGGCGAGGATGTAGCCGGTGAAGACCCAGCCGTAGAGGTTGAAGCCGTGCAGGTCGGCGACGATCGTCGGTACCGCGGTCGAGACAATCGTCGAGGAGATCGCGGACGTGAACATCACGAGCAGCACCGCCGAAAGCGCCCACCAGCGGTAGCTCCGTTCGATCCGGTTCGTCTCCTGCACCGGTCCGCCCCAGATCAGCAGGTGGTGCCGCTGCGACGTCGCCTGTTCCATTGCCTGAGTCTCCTGTCCGTTCCGCACGCTCACGTCTTCGCCGGCACGGCGGGTAGCGCGACGGTCGGTCGCTCGGGCGTCCCAAGCAGCTCGTCCGCCTCGAACTCGGGGCTTCCGAGCCGGCGGACATCGGCCCCTTCGCAGGCGGCGAGGAACTCGTCGGGCGGCTCGAGGAAGTCGGCCGACTCGGTGCGATAGTGCATCGGGACGACAAGCCGCGGCCGCAGCTCCCGCACGATCGCCGCTGCCAGCGCGCCGCCGACGGTGGGGCCGCCGCCGACCGGCAGCATGAGCAGGTCGATCTGCCCGATCGCCTCGCGCTGCTCGCGCCGCAGCGCGGGCTGGCCGAAGTCGCCGAGGTGGCAGACGCGCAGCCCGTCGAGCACGAAGACGAAGATCGTGTTCGGGCCGCGCTTGGTGCCGGCGACGTCGTCGTGCTCGGAGGCGATCGCGACCACCTGACCAAGCGGCGATTCGAAGGTGCCGGCGGTCGAGCGGATCAGCCGCGGGTCGCCGCCGATCGCCTCGACGGCGTTATGGTCGAAGTGCTCGTGCGTGACGAGCACGAGTTCGGCCTCGACGTTCTCGATCGGCGGGTAGTCGAAGCGGAAACCGCGCTCCCGCATCGCGTCCGCGGCAGACGCGAACGGGTCGATCGCAACGCGGACGGCGCCGCTCAGCAGGAAGGCGGACTGGCCGAACCAGCGGATACGCATGCGATCCCTCCTTGCTCGGATTGACGCTCGAGTGCCTGCCGCCGCCCTCTGGCGGGGCGCTGCGCACTCGCACCGACGCGCTCGAGCCGGTGGCGCTCGGCGCGCCGGGCGATCTGTAAGCAGGCAAGCGCGAGCGGCAGCTCGACGAGCGCGGCCTCGACGGCGACGATCGCGAGCGGCCCCGCTCCAGGCTGCGCAGCCTTGAGCTGAGACGGCGCCGCTCTTCGAGCAACTCCTGCTCCAGCCCCTCGAGCGCCTCGCGCCGCGCGCTGACGAGGCCGAGCTGGGCCTCGACGTGGGTGAGCACCTGGGCGAGGATCGTCTGCCGGTCGGTGTCGTCGGCGCTGCGCTGCCAGCGCTCGCGCAGCGCCGCTCGTGCCTCCTCCGCCTCGGAGCAGGCTCCGCAGCTCCTCGAGCGAGACGCCGAGCAGGTCGCGCAGCCGTATCAGTTCCCGCAGCCGCGCGACGTTCTCCTCCTCGTAGCCGCGGTGACGGCCCTTCTCGTGGCCGGGCCGCACCGGCAGCAGGCCGATCTGCTCGTAGTAGCGGATCGTGCGCGTGGTGGTGTCGACGAGTGCGGCGACCTCGCCGATCCGGTAGCTGCGCTCGGGGGCGGCCGCCATCATCCCGCCTGCTCACGACTCTGCCGCACTGCCGGGCTCGCCTGACGCGAGGGTCGCAGCGGCGAACCGGCCGCACCCGGGAGCGAGAAGCCGGCCAGCACCCCGACGGCGTGGCGCACGCCGGCGATGGACGCGCCCACCTGGCCCTGCGACAGTCCGATCGCGAGGCCGGAGAAGATCGTGAACAGCGCCGTCTTCGGGATCTCCGAGATGACGAGCGCGAGCACGAGCGAGGGGAGACGACCACGCCCGTCTTCTGCAGATCGTGCGCGTGCATGCGGCGACGCCGCGCCGGTTCGGCGGCACGACCCCCATCATCGCGGGGGTGTCGGGGCGGTCGAAGAGGTCGGAGCCGATCCCGACCAGCTCGAGCCAGGCGGCGCGCAGCCGAAGCAGCATGCCGGCGCTTGTCCAGGAAAGCGCCCACCGCTTGTAGCCACCGCGACGTGTGCGGGAGGCGCGCGCCGCACCGTCCGCCGCCCGCGACCATCCAGGAGCGGCGGCGCGCACGCTGTCGACTCGACCCGTCGTTTCGCGCTGCACTCGAACGCGCATATTCTTCTTTTTACGTTAGCGTAAGCTACGAACACGAGCCGGCTGCGGCTCGCTTTCGGTCCCGCGGGAGCGGTCGGGTAGGCGGGAGGCGCTTGGCGTCGTGCGGCGTTGGCCGACTGGCGTTGGTTTCCTCCCGCTCCCCATCGAACCGCGCGTGAGGTTTTCCCTCACGCGGCTCACCGACGTCTTGCACCGCCGGTATTCGGCTGTTCCCGCCACGGCCGGTTCGGCCGTGGTGTAACGACGCGTCCTGCCCGTATCCGGGTCCCGTATCCGGGTCCGTATCCGGGTCAGACCCGGGTCTGACCCCCTGTAGGGAAGTCGTGGACCGCCTGTAGGGAAGTCGTGACGCTTCCGTATCGGGTCGAATAGCCACGCACGCCGCGTAGCGTCCTCGCTGGTGGTGTACGAGCGCCTCGATCCGAGCTCCGTCGCCGGCTCGCTGCTGCTCGCTGAGGCGAGCGAGACGGCGACGGCGGGCTTGCAGGGCCTGCGAATTAGCTGACCACCGCGTCATCCTCGCGATGTCAGTCCGCGTCAAGCGAGGAGGACGACGGTGGTCGAGAGCACGATGGACGTTCATGCCTGGTTGCGCAAGCGGCTGGAAGAGGCGAGCCCGGACTTGTTGCGGGCGATGGTGAAGGAAATGGCGGAGGCGTTGATGGGCGCCGAGGCGGACGCGCTCTGCGGCGCGGCCTACGGGGAGCGCTCGCCGGAGCGGGTCAACCGTCGCAACGGCTACCGAGAGCGCGACTGGGACACGCGGCTGGGCTCGATCGAGCTCGCGGTGCCGAAGCTCAGGGAGGGCTCCTACTTGCCGGACTGGCTGCTGGAGCGGAGCTGGCCGTCGCCCGACCTGTGGCGGGCCGGGATCGCCTGGCGCGGCTGCCTCGCCGGCGCCCCGTCGGTGGTCGGCGAGCTGCCGGCGCGGGCGAGCGGCTACCAGCTCGCCTACGAGTGGTCCGCGCTCGACCGCGACGCAGCCCGACCGCCGGGACGACCGCGGAAGGTCGTACCGGCCACCGCGGTTTTCCCGTAGCGGGTGTGTGGGGGAGGGCGGAGGCCACGGGGTGGGCACGCGGCGATCCTCATCGCAGACGGAGCCGCAGAGGCGGTGCCAACGAACAAGAGGAGGCCATCCATGAAACGTCTGCTGCTCGTCTTTGCTGTTCTCGCCGGCCTCAGCGCCCTCGTCGGCAGTGCCGCCGCTCAGAGCGCGGCCCCGTCCCCGAAGGGGCACAAGGCGCACGCCGTGAGCAAGCTCACGCTGATCGTCAAGTCCGACGAGGAGCACGCGAAGAAGGGTCCGGACGGAAAGTGGCACGACGCCTTCCTGCCCGCGAACTTCAGCCTCAAGGCCGGCGTCAAGACGACGGTCACGATCGTCAACTACGACGACGCGCCCCACTCGCTCGTCTCGCCGTCGCTCGGCCTGAACGTCGTCGCGCCGGCTGCGAAGGGCAAGACGCCCGGCCGGATCACGTTCACCGTCGATCCCAAGAAGGCGGGACGCTACGACTGGTGGTGCGGCGAGCCGTGCGACCCGTGGGCGATGACCCACAACGGCTACATGCGCGGCGTCATCAAGGTCACCGCATAACAGCCGGCCACGTGTGCAGGCGGGGCGGAAGGCCGGCCGGCGCCGGCCCTTCACCGATCATGAGCAACGATACGAGCGACGGATGAGCCAGAGCGACGACACGCTGGCCGGCGCCGGCCGGATCACGCGGCGGGGCTTCGTCGGGGCCGCGGCGGCCGCGATCGGGGCGCGTGCCGGCCTCTACGAGCTCGTCGACCGGCTGGCGCCGGCGGCGGCCCGTCCGCAGGTCTTCTCGCTCGCGCCGGAGCAGCACCTGCTCGACCTGCGCACCGTGATCAGCGACGGCGTCGAGGTGCTCGAGCCGCCGCGCCACAGCGACGTCGTGACGGCGACGCTGCGCCCGGGCCTCGACCTCCGGCGCGCCCAGGAGCGGCTCGAGACGGTGCTGCAGCGGCTCGATGCGAGCTACCAGCCGACCCCCGCGGGCCTGGGGATCGTCCTCGCCTGGGGCCTCCCCTACTTCGAGCAACGCGTCCCCGCGCAGGCCCGGACCCACCTGCCCTACGACCGGCGGGCACATGCGTCAGCGCTGCTGCCGGGGCGGCGCTTCCCTAGCGACCCGCTGGAGACGGTGCTCGAGCGGAACGAGCTCGCGGTGCTGCTGCGCAGCGACCGCCTGGACCACATCGAGACCGCCCGCAGCGCGATCTTCGAGCTGCCCTTCTTCACCGTCACGAGCATCCGCTGCGGCTTCGCGGGCGGCGGCTTCCAGGGCGGCCCCGGGCTGCCGAAGCAGATGGCGCTCGCCGCCGGGCTGGCCGGCGCGCACGCGATCCCCGACGGCGCCGAGCTCTTCCTCGGCTTCACCTCGACGCAGAAGAGCGCGCTCGGCCCCGGCCGGATCGCCAACCACGAGACGCTCGGCTACGTCGACCTCCGCTCGGGTTACTTCCGCAACGGCGCCCACATGCACCTCTCGCACATCGAGGAGAACCTCGAGGCCTGGTACGCGAACTTCGACTACGCCGAACGCGTCGTCACCGCGTTCCGGCCGGGACTTCCGGGCATCCGCCCCGGGACCCAGACGATCGCCGAGACCCCCGCCGAGCTCGGCACCCCGCCGCGGCTCGAGCAGGAGTTCCGGCGCAGCGGCCGCTTCGGCCACAGCGCGTCGATCCAGGCCGCCTCGCGGCTGACGCAGGACGTCGTCGGCCCGGACGGGACCCGCTACGCGACGGGCACCGCGATTCCGCAGCGCGCCGACTTCAACACCCTCGACAATCCCTTCGCCTGGAGCACGCACGCGCGGCGCGACCGTCTGGCCGCCGAGCCGGCGCCGGGCGTCCACTTTCGTCGTCTTCAACCCCTCGAGCGACGGCTTCCACCGCAATCGCCTCGCCATGGACGGCGTCTTCCCTGACGGCACCACGCTCTCGGTCCCGCCGCGCACGCGCGCCCAGGGCTTCAACAGCATCCTCACGACCACGCACCGGCAGAACTTCCTTGTGCCGCCCCGCGCGCACCGCTCGTTCCCGCTCGCGGAGCTGTGAGCGGGTCAGCTCTCCGGGCCGTGGAGCGCGGCGTCGAGGCTCTCGAGCTGCCGCTCGACCGCGCCGCAGACGTCCTCGCAGAGCTGCCAGATGCCGTCGTCGACGACGCGGTAGCGGACGGCTCCCCCGGAGAGGGCGTCCGATTTTTTCTGACCGGGGAAATCACCGATTTTCCTCGGCTGCTGAGCGGGCTCCGGTGGGCCCGGGGCCGAGGCATCGGGGCCGTCGGCGTGTTTCCTGGTGAGGACCCGGTGGTGACACCGCAGCCCGAATCGCAGAGAAATGCCTGCAAAACAGGACATGCTTACCACGCGATGGGCATGTAGATGAGGTCGGTTAGCCGCCCGAGATCGCGGCGATCACGTCGACGCGGGAGCGCGGCCCGAGCCGGGTGTTCAGCCCGGCGCGCTCCCGGTCGACGTAGACGTGGATGTGCCTGCGCAGCGCCGGGCCCGGCTCGCACAGCCGGTCTCGCAGTCCCGGCCAGCGCTCGTCGAGCCGGACGATCGCCTCGGCGACCGTCCCGGCGTCGACCTGGAGCCGGCGGGGGAGTCCCGCGAAGAGCGGTGTCAGCGTCGTGGGAAGATGGACCTCCGGCACCGCGTCAGTCCAGAATCGCGACCTCGACCGACGAGATCGGCGGCAGGTAGCTCGCGATCTCGCTCCAGCGCTCGCCCTCGTCGGCGCTCGCGAACACCTGTCCCGTGCTCGTGCCGACGTAGAGCCCTGGCGTGTCCGAGGCGTCGATCGCCATCGCCTCGCGCAGGACGCCGAGGTACGCGCTCTGTTGCGGCAAGCCCCGATCGAGCCGCTGCCAGCTCGAGCCGGCGTCGCGCGTCCGCCACACCGCCGCCCGGCCCTCCGGCATGCAGCGGCCGTGACCGGGGTCGAGCGGGACGACGTAGAACGTGTCGCGGTCGTGCGGGTGCGCGGCTGCTGCGAAGCCGAAGTCCGAGGGCAGCCCCTCGGTGATCTCGACCCAGGAGAGGCCGCCGTCGTCGCTTCTGTGCACGCCGCAGTGGTTCTGCTGGTACATGCGGTCGCCGTCGGCGGACGAGCGGACGAGCTTGTGCACGCAGAAGCCGACCTCCTCGTGCTCCCGCGGCCACTCGGCTCGCAGGCCGCGGTTGCGCGGCGTCCACGTCCGCCCGTCGTCGGCCGTCTCGAAGACGCCGATCCCCTGCACCGTCGCCCAGAAGCGGGCGGGCTCGTCCGGGTCCGGCAGGATCGCTGCGACGCCCAGGCGCCCGGGCGGCTGGCTTGCGGGATCGTCCCAGCGCTCCCGGCCCGGCTGACCCTCGAGGGCGCTGAGCAGCGACCACGTCTCGCCCCCGTCGCGGCTCTCGAAGATCCCGACCGCCTCGACTCCGGCGAGCACGCGCCCGTGCGCGACCGCGAGCGTCGAGACCTTCGACAGCTTCCGCCCGCCGTCGGCGTACGCGAGACCCTCGCTCGAGTGCCGCCACGTCTCGCCGAGGTCGGCGCTGCGCCAGACGGCGGAGCCGTGCCACTCGCTCGCCGCCGCCGCGTAGATCGCGCCCGAGTCGGGGTCGTAGACGGCGTGGTAGACCGGCCAGCCCTCGCAGAACGGCCCGCGCAGCGCGAAGCGGCGGCGGTCGTCGCTCTCGAGCAGGAAGCAGCCCTTGCGGGTTCCGATCACGAGCAGTGTCCGTGGCATCGCTCTCCGCCTTCGTCGGGTGTCTTTCCGTTATCGACCGGGTGGCCTCGGAAGAACCATCGCATGCGCCTGCCCCGTCAGCTGAACGGCTTGGTCACCATGTCGGCGACCACGAGCGCAAGCACCGCCGAGTCGAAGGCGAAGAGAAGCCCGACGATCGCGGCGGCGAGCCCGATCGCGGCGGTGAGCGCGCCGGAGGAGCGTGCCGTCGGCGCGACGGTGCGTTGAGTGTCCATGCCGGACAGTAAACGGGGTCGCCCGGACGGCGGCAAGTCCGGCTTCTACTCGCCGAGCGCGCGCGCCGCCTCGAGCAGCGCGTCGAAGTCCGGCACCTGCGAGCTCTCGTACGCCCACGCGCCGCGCACGACGCCGTCCCGGTCGACGAGGAACGCCGTCCGCCGCGAGATGTCCTTCAGCCCGTTGTGGTCGTGCGCGACGCCGAAGCCGTGCGTCGCCTCGCCGTTCCAGTCCGAGAGCAGCGGGAAGCTCAGGTCGAGGGCCTGGGTCCAGGCGACGTGCGTGTACGGCGAGTCGCGCGAGATCGCGTACGGCTGCACGCCCGCCGCTCGGAACTCCTCGCTCCTGTCACGCAGGAGCTCCAGCTCGTTCGTTCAGGTCGACGACCAGTCGAAGAGGTAGAAGAGCAGCAGGATCGGCCCGTTCGAGACCAGCTCGTCGAGTGTCGCGCGCTCGCGAGGCGTCGTCCAGACGCGCGCCTCACCGGGAACCCTCTCGCCGACCCGGAGCACGTCGGGAGTCTATGCGGCGCGACCCTTGCGGGGATCCGCGACCCGTGCGATCACGGCCTCGAGGCGGCCGCGGACCTCGGCGGCCACGGGCGAGAGCGCGTCGTTGCCGACGATCGAGAGCATCCGCTCGGGGTCGACGGCTGCG
>JADGHP010000198.1 GCA_019683855.1 Thermoleophilia bacterium | reverse complement strand
AAGCCCCCGCTCCGGCCGCGCCGCCCACCCCGGTGGCGTCGCCACTGCCTTCGCCTCTCGTGGCGTCGCCACTGCCTTCGTCTCCGGCTCCGCACCTCGTGGCGTCGCCACCCGTGGCGTCGCCACCTGGCGTGCCCACGCCACCCGTCGCTCCGCCGCCGCCACCGCCCACCGTCGCACCGCAGGTCGCGGCCTCCCCTCCTTCCGGCACGGCGCCGCCGGACGAGGCGCGTTCGCGACTCGACCCGCGGCTCGCGCCGCTCGAGCCTCCGCCCGAGCCCGAGCTCGAGCCCGAGCTCGAGGCCGTCGAGACGCGAGCGTGGCTCCCGCGGCGGATCTCGCTCGCGCGCCGTCCGGGCGGCGAGCCCGCACGCCGGGAGCGCCGCCTCGCCGCGCGGAGGCTCCCGCGACCGACCCTGCGTCTCGCCCTGCCGCGCGGCGGGGGCGGCAAGCGGATCGTCGGCCTCGAGATCGGCGCCTCCCAGCTCGCCGCGGCCCAGGTCTCGAACGACGGCGTGCCCGAGCTGCACCAGCTCGCACGGCAGCCGCTCGCTCCGGGCGTCGTCGTCGGCGGCGAGGTGCGCGACCCGGACGCGCTCGCCCACGCGCTGCGGGCGTTCTTCGCCGGGAACCGGCTGCCGCGCAAGGGTGTCCGGCTCGGCGTCGCGAGTAACCGGATCGGCGTCCGCGTCTTCGAGATCGCCGGCGTCGGCGACGACCGGCAGCTCGCGAACGCGGTGCGCTTCCGCGCGCACGAGACGCTGCCCATCCCCGCCCACGAGGCGATCCTCGACTACCGGGTGCTGGACGAGACGGTGAACGACTCGGGGCAGCCGGTGAAGCGGGTGCTGCTCGTCGTCGCGCACCGGGAGCTGGTCGAGCGCTACGTCGACGCCTGCAGGAAGGCCGGCATCGTCTTGAGCGGGATCGACCTGGAGGCGTTCGCCCTCCTCCGCTCGCTCGCCCCGCCCACGGACCGCGACGGCTCCGCGCTCGTCGCCGTCGCCATCGGGCACGAGCGCTCGACGCTCGCCGTCTCCGACGGGCGGGTTTGCGAGTTCACGCGGGTGCTGGAGTGGGGAGGCTGGGCGCTCAACATCGCCCTCGCGCGCGTGCTCGACTCGACGCCGTTCGAGGTCGAGGGGATCAAGCGCGGGCTCTCGCTCGCCGGCGGGCCCGCGCCCGAGGGCCTCTCGTCCGAGCAGGCGGCGGCGGTTCTCGACGCGGTGCGGCTCGAGCTCGACTCGCTCGCGCGCGAGCTCGTCTCGTCGCTGCGCTTCTACCAGGGCCAGCCGGGCAGCCTCGGCATCGGCGAGATCGTGATCGCCGGCGGCACCGCGCAGATGCCCGGCCTCGCGGAGGAGCTGGAGCGGCTCGTCGGCGTGCGCGTGCGCGTCGGGAACCCGCTCGGACGGCTCGGCGTCTCGAAGCGCGTCCCGGAGAGCGACCTCGGCTCGCTCGCGATCGCCATCGGTCTCGGGATCGAGGACTGATGCGGGCGGTCAACCTCCTTCCGCGCGACGAGCGGTCCCGGGGCGGCCTCCGCCGCGCCGACCCGGCGCTGCTGGTCGGCGCCGCGCTCGCGGCGGTCGTCGCGGTCGCGCTCGGCGCCGGCGTCCTCACCGCGCACTCGCGCGCGGCGGCGGCGCGCGAGCGGCTCGCCGACGCGCAGGCCGAGCTGGCGGGCCTGCTCGCGCGGCCGGCGACGCCGAAGAAGCCCTCCGAGCCGGTGCTCCCGGTGCGGGCGGTGACGCGCGAGCAGCAGGCGCGGCTCGCCGCCGTCTCCCGCGCGCTCTCGTCGCGGATCGCGTGGGATCGCGTCCTGCGCGAGCTCTCGCTCGTCGTCCCCTCCGACATCACCCTCTCGTCGCTCGCGCTGAGCGCGCCCTCGAGCGGCGCCGGGGGAAGCGCGAGCAAGGGCTTCTCGATCGACGGGCTCGCCTACTCGCACGACAGCGTCGCGCGTCTCCTGGCTCGGCTCATGCTGATCCCCGACCTGACCAACGTCACGCTCGCGAGCAGCACCGCCGACCTCGGGACCGGTCGGGTCACCTTCCACATCGACGCCGACGTCAAGGGCGCGCCCGCATCTGCCGCAACGACGACGCCCGCGACCGCGCCCCCCGCCGCGAGCGCGCCCGCCGCGAGCGCGCCGGTCGCGACGGCGCCGGCGGCGAGCGCCGCGCCGGCCTACGGGGGAGGCCCGTGAAGGCGCGGCTCGCCTCGGTTCCGGTCCGCGTCGGCCTCGCGGTGGCCGGGAACCTCGTTGCGCTCGCGCTCGGCTTCCTCCTGCTCGTCTCACCGCAGCGGGACGAGGCGGCCCGCGCCGCGCGCGAGGCGAACGCGGCGCAGGCGCAGGTCGAGCAGGCGCGGGCCGCGGCCGCCGTGCGCGGCTCCGCCGCGACGCAGCAGCCGATCCGCACGGCGGACCTCTACCGGCTCGCGAAGGCGATGCCGTCGAGCGCGGACATGCCGGACCTCCTGCTCGAGCTCGACCAGGAGGCGCGCGCGGCCGGCGTGTCGGTCGTCTCGATCGCCCCGGGCGCCGAGACGCCCGGCGAGGGCTACCGCGTCGTCCCGATCCAGCTCGGCTTCACGGGCGACTTCTTCTCGCTGACCGACCTGCTGTACCGACTGCGCCGTCTCGTCACCGTCCGGCACGGAGCGCTCGAGGTCTCCGGGCGGCTGCTCTCGGTCGGCTCCGTCCAGATCACGCCCGCCGGCCGCGGCAGGAAGCTGAACGCGACCGTCACCGTCGACGCCTACGTCTACGGCGGCTCAGGCGCCGGCGCCGCGGCCGGCGCGTCCGGGACGGCGACCGGCGCCGACACGACCGCGACCACCACGACCTCGGGCGGGATGTAGCCCGCGCCAGGAGCGACGATGCCCAGGAAGCGAGCCGCCGACGCGGCCAAGGCGAAGGGCGCGAAGCAGAAGAAGCTCGCGATCGCGCTCTCGCTCGCGCTCGTGCTGGCGCTCGCGTACGCCTACCACACCGTGTCGTCTCTCGGCTCGTCGCGCTCGGTCGCCACGACCACGACCTCCGCGGCCGGCTCGGGCGGCGCACCCTCTGGCGCGCCGCCGGCGGCCGCCGCCACCGCGGCCGGCCCGCGGCGCGTCGCCGCCCGCGCGCCCCCC
>JADGHP010000197.1 GCA_019683855.1 Thermoleophilia bacterium | reverse complement strand
GACCCGCGACTCGGTGACCCCGAGCACCTCGCCGATCTCGCGCAGGGTCAGCTCCTCGTAGTAGTAGAGCGTGACGACGAGCTTCTCCCGCTCCGGCAGGCGCGCGATCGCGTCCGCGATCGCCTCTTTGAGCTCCGTCTGCGAGAGGGTGCTCTGCGGGTCGGGCGCGCGCTCGTCCTCGATCGTGTCGATGAGGGCGACCTGGTCGCCACCGGAGCCGGAGACGGTCCACAGCTCGTCGAGCGCGGCGATGGAGGAGCGCGCGATCTCGCCCAGGCTCTCCTCCAGCTCGCTCTCGCTGATGCCGAGCCTGGCGGCGATCTCGGCGTCGCTCGGGGCGCGGCCGAGCTTCGCCTCGAGCTCGCCGATCGCCCGCTCGATGTCGCGGGCGCGTGAGCGGACCGAGCGCGGCACCCAGTCCATGGCGCGCAGCTCGTCGATGATCGCGCCCTTGATCCGCGCGATCGCGTACGTCTCGAACTTGACGTCGCGCTCCGGGTCGTAGCGCTCGATCGCGCCGATCAGGCCGAGCAGGCCGTACGAGGCGAGGTCGGCCTCGTCGACGTGAGGCGGCAGCCCGGAGCCGAGGCGACCCGCGACGTACTTCACGAGCGGCGCGTAGGTGAGGATGAGCCGGTCGCGGAGGGCCGGGTCGCGGGTCCTGCGGTACTCGAGCCAGAGAGTCTGCGTCTCGTCGGCTCTGGTCACGGGTCAAGAATACGAGGTCGGCAGACGCTTTCCTCAGCGCGCTTCCTCAGCGTCGCCGGAAGGCGGAGAGGGCGAGCGAGGCGAGCCAGGAGGCGACGGCAAGCGCGGCGAGCGCGACGACGAAGCGGCGCGCGTCGCCGCCCGCGCCCAGGAGCGCAACCACGCCGACCGCGCCGAGCGCCGTCGCGAGCGCGGTGAAGAGGAGCCCGAGCCCGTGCCGCTGCACCCGCTCAGCGTATGCCGCGCGGCGCGAGCCGCGCGGGGCGAGCAGGCCGCCCAGGAGGCGCCGATACAATCGCCGAGACCCAGGGGCGTAGCTCAACTGGCAGAGCACCGGTCTCCAAAACCGGGGGTTGGGGGTTCGAGTCCCTCCGCCCCTGCTGGGGAAGCTGGATCGAAGCTCCGGCTTGGAGCTCTCGACGTAGCGGCGTCGTCAGCCCGCTCCCCGCTCGGAGGCGCCGCGATCCGGGGAGCCCTGCCTCGACGGCCGGCACGCCGGTCCGGCAAGCTCTCCGGGAACGACGGCGCGCAACAGCATCCGCGAGGAGGTCGGCGATGAAGGCGTACCAGATGGTTGCGTGGCAGCGGCCGCCCGAGCTGCGCGAGGTGGAGGTGCCCGAGCCGGGGCCGGGACAGGTGCTCATCAAGGTCGCCGGCGCCGGCGCGTGCCACTCCGACCTGCACGTGATGGACTGGCCGGAGGGCGCGATCGCCGGTGAGCTGCCGTTCACCCTCGGCCACGAGAACACCGGCTGGGTCGAGGAGGTCGGCGCCGGCGTCGAGGGGCTCGAGCATGGCCAGGCGGTCGCCGTGTACGGGCCCTGGGGCTGCGGGCGGTGCCGCGCCTGCCGCCAGTCGAAGGAGAACTACTGCGAGCGCCAGGCGGAGCTCGGCGCCTTCGGGGGCGGGCTCGGCCTCGACGGCGGCATGGCCGAATACATGCTCGTCCCCGCCGCGCGGCTCCTCGTCCCGCTCGGAGACCTCGACCCCGTCGAGGCGGCGCCGCTCACGGACGCGGGGCTGACCCCGTACCACGCGATCAAGCGCTCCCTGCACCGGCTCGTCCCCGGCACGACGACGGTCGTGATCGGCGTCGGCGGGCTCGGCCACATGGCGCTCCAGATCCTCCGCGCTCTCAGCGGGACGAGCACGGTCGCGGTGGACGTCGACCCCTCGAAGCTCGAGCTCGCCCGCCGCGTTGGGGCGGACGACGTCGTCCCCGCCGGCGAGGAGGCGGCCGCACAGATCCGCGAGCTCACCCGCGGGCTCGGCGCCGCGCTCGTGCTCGACTTCGTCGGCTCCGACGCGACGCTCGCCCTCGCCGCGCAGGTCGCCGCCGCCGAGGGCGAGATCTCGGTGGTGGGGCTCGCCGGCGGCACGCACGCGTTCAGGTTCGGCTCGCTCCCCTTCGAGTGCGCGCTCACCATCCCCTACTGGGGGAGCGCGGTCGAGCTGATGGAGGTGATCGAGCTCGCGAGACGGGGCAAGATCGAGGCGCACGTCGAGCGCTTCCCGCTCGAGCGCGCCGCCGAGGCCTACGCGCGGCTGCGCGAGGGGCGGATCGAGGGGCGCGCCGTCGTCGTCCCGCACGCCGCGGAGTGAGCGAATGCGAGGATTCGGAGCGAGCGAGGAGGCGCCGAGAGGCGAAGCCGAAAGCTCCCCGGTGGAAGGGACGAACGCGCAACCGGCTCGGCGAATCTCTGCTCCTCGACGGCGGCGAAGAAGGCGTCCAGGTTGAGGTGCGCGACGATGCCGGGGACGGCCACGCGAACGCGCGTACGTCAACCAAGCCAACGCGTCCCTTCGGGCCACGTCCCGGTAACAGCTACCGGGACATGTCCCTTCGGCGCGCTGCCGTCACCAGCGAGCAGCCTGCGGAGCGCTACCGAACGACCCGACCTGTCCCCTGCAGCCGTGTCCCGGTAACAGGTACCGAGACACGGCTGGATTGGACGTGCCCATAGCCGCGACGGCGAGGCGCGAACCCTGACTGCGCAGGCCAGCTCCGCGTCCCTCCCGCCGCCGCGTGTGGCCCGGCGAGAGCGCAACCCGCCGCCGGCTACGCTCTGCCCGTGACCGTCCTCGCGTCGCAGCTCGACCGCAGCGCCGAGGAGTTCGCGCGCCGCCGCGTGCGGATGGAGGCGCTGGTGGCGGAGCTGCGCGAGCGGAGCGCGCTGGTCGCGCGCGGCGGCGGCGAGGAGGCGACCGCGCGGCATCGCGCGCGGGGGAAGCTGACCGCGCGGGAGCGGATCGACCGGCTGGTCGACCCGGACACCGCGTTCCTGGAGCTGAACGCGCTCGCCGCGTGGGACCTCTACGACGACCAGGCGCCGGCCGCAGGGATCGTGACCGGGATCGGGGTGATCGAGGGCCGCGAGTGCGTGATCGTCGCCAACGACGCGACCGTGAAGGGCGGCTCCTACTTCCCGCTCACGGTG
>JADGHP010000019.1 GCA_019683855.1 Thermoleophilia bacterium | reverse complement strand
GTCGCACACAGCGAATCCCAACGAGCTCCCACGTGAGGAGGCGAGATGAGCCTGACGAGCCTGCTCTTCAAGGCGGCCCGGCTTGCCGCCACGGGACGGGCGATCCGGCGTGGCCCCTCGGCGACCGCGAAGCGTCTCATCCGGCGCCAGATCGGTCGCGCCTGGGGCCGCTCCGGGATCCCGCGCTGGCCGCGGTAGCGCCCGCGGCGCTCCACCCAGTCGCCGCCACGCCCGTCAGCGCCGCGGCGCGAGCACCCTGCGGCGAAGCCACGCGGCGAGGTCGGCGAAGACGCCGGGCGCGAGCCCGGGCGAGGCGCGCTCCTCGCGGATCAGCCCGTGCGCGGTGAGACGAAGCGAGTGGGCGCCTCCCGGGTAGACGCGCAGCGTGAAGTCGTGCGTGCCGCCGGCGGCGACCGCCCGCAGGTCGGCGACGGTCTCGGGCGTGTACATCCGCTTGTCGACCGCGCCGAGCTGCCACAGGACGGGGATGCGCAGCGAGGCGATCGCCGCCCGAGGGTCGAAGCCGCCGTCGGGAACCCCGGCGAGCCCGGCCGCGATCTCCCGCTCGCTCGGGGGCGGGCTCCGCCAGCCGCTGCCGGTGAGCGCCGCGTAGGCGAGCTGGCGTCCCACCGACATCGCCGGCGCCGACTGGAGCGCCGCCCAGCGGACGTGCGGCGAACGGGCACCGGCGAGCTCGATCACCCAGCCGGCCTGGCTTCCGCCCGAGAGGCCGATCCGTCGGCGGTCGACGAGGCGCTGGCGGCGCAGCCAGGCCACCGCGGCGAGGGCGTCCGCGGCGAGCCGGCGCAGGTTGCCGACGGTGGCGGCGGCGTCGTAGCGGCCGCCCGACGCGCCGACGCCCCGCTTGTCGTAGGTGAGGACGGCGATGCCGTGCGCGGCGAAGAAGTACGCCCACAGGTCGTAGCTCGTCCGGTGCGCCCGCTCCGACCCGGGCACGATCGCGACCGCCGGGAACGGCCCGCGGCCCGGCGGGCGAAGCAGCCGCCCCACGAGCCGCACCAGACCGTCGGCGAAGATCGCGGTCTGCGCGACGAGCGGCAGACGCCGTCCCGGCCGCCCGTCGACGCGGATGCCGCCGCCCGGCTCGAGGCGCACCCGGACGCGCGTCGGGCGCAGCACCGAGGCGCCCGGGCCGCCCGCGTACAGGCCCGGTCCGAGGCGCCGCAGGCCGCGGAAGGCCCCGCTCCCGTAGTCGACGAGCCGCAGCCGGCCGTAGCTGCGGACGAGCGCGACGAGGTCGCCATCGGCGAGCCGGTAGGCGCCGACCGGCGAGGCGTCCGGGGCGGCGCCGGCGCGAGCGTCCCAGGCGAGCGCGAGCGCCGCGGCGACGATCGCGAGCGCACCCGCGCCGCCCCGGCTTACCCGGCGCCGCACGGAGGCTTGCCTCGGCCGGCGCGCGCTGGCGGCGCAGCGCTCCGGGATGCGGATGAGAGGACTTGAACCTCCACGGGGTTGCCCCCACACGGACCTGAACCGTGCGCGTCTACCAATTCCGCCACATCCGCGCGGGGAGACAGTGTAGCCACGCCGTGACGCCGTGATCGCAGGTCGCGCGCGTACCATGAGCGGCCTGCGCCGCCTCGTTTCCGCCTCGCTGCTCGGCCTCGCCGTCATGCTCGCGCTGCTCGCCGGCGGCGCGTCCGCGCGCGGCGGCGCCGCCCCACCCCACGCCTCCGACCTCGTCGAGGTCGTCGTCACGCTCCCGCAGCCGCCGCTCGCGCAGGCGCTGCGCGACGACCGCGCGCTCGCCGCGGCCGTCGGCAGGCCGCACGCGCTCGACCTCCGCGCGCCCGCCGCCGTCTCGTACCTGCGCCGCCTCGCCTCGGCGCAGGGCGCGCTCCAGTCGCGGCTCGCCCGCTCGGTGCCGCAGGCCCGCGTCCGCTGGCACTACTCGCTGACGCTGAACGGGGTCTCGGTCGTCCTCCCCCGCTCCCAGCTCTCTCGCCTGCGCGCGCTGCCGGGCGCGACCGTGTGGCCGACCGTCACCTACCACGCGCTCCCGGACGCACGGGCCAGCGCGCCCGCAGCGAGCGCGCTCAACCGGACGCCGACGCTCATCGGCGCCACCGCGCTCTGGGGGCCCGACCTCGCCACCGCCGGGCAGGGGATGAAGATCGCAATCATCGACGACGGCATCGATCAGACTCACCCCTTCTTCAGCCCCGCCGGCTTCTCGTACCCAGCGGGCTACCCGAAGGGCAACACCGCCTACACGACGCCGAAGGTGATCGTCGCCCGCGCCTTCCCTTCCCCGTCCACGAGCTGGAAGTACGCCGACCGCCCCTTCGACCCCGTGTACTCCGAGCACGCGACGCACGTCGCCGGGATCGCCGCCGGCGACCACGACACCCTCTCCACCGGTGCGCGAGGCAAGGTCCGCGTCTCGGGAATCGCGCCCCGCGCCTACCTCGGCAACTACAAGGCGCTGACCGTGCCGACGAAGGACTACGGCCTGGACGGGAACTCGCCGGAGATCGCGAAAGCGATCGAGCAGGCGGTCGCCGACGGGATGAACGTGATCAACCTCTCCCTCGGCGAGGTCGAGATCGAGCCGTCGCGCGACGCGGTCGTGCAGGCGCTCCAGAACGCGGCCGCAATGGGGGTCGTGCCGGTCGTCGCCGCCGGCAACGAGTTCGACGGCTCCGGTCGCGGCTCCGTCGACTCCCCCGCGAGCGCGCCCGACGCGATCACGGTCGCCGCCTCGAGCGAGGGCGGCAACGGCGCCGGCGACGACGAGATCGCATCGTTCTCCTCGAGCGGGCCAACGCCGGTCTCGCTCCAGATGAAGCCTGACGTGACCGCTCCCGGCGAGAACATCCTCTCCTCGATCCCACGCGCCGCCTGGGACGTGTGGGACGGGACGAGCATGGCGACCCCGCACGTCGCCGGGGCGGCCGCGCTGCTCATGCAACGGCATCCGCTCTGGACGGTCGCGCAGGTGAAGTCCGCGCTCGCGTCGACGGGCGACCCCGTCTACACCGCGACTGGAGGCGCCGAGGTGCCGACCACTCGCGAAGGCGGCGGCCGGATCGATCTCGTGCGCGCCGACGCGCCGCTCGTCTTCACCGCGCCGACCGGCCTCTCGTGGGGACTCGTCCGCCGCGGCTTCGCCGGCACGAAGCAGCTCCTCGTCGCGGACGCGGGCGGCGGTCTCGCGCCGTGGAGCGTGTCGGTGGCCGTCCAGGCGGCGCCGAGCGGCGCGACCGTGACACCCACCGCCGCGACGGTCGTCCCCGGCGCCTCGATCGGCGTCACGCTCGCGGTCTCGCGGACCGCCGCGGAGGGCGAGGCGACGGGCTTCGTCGTCCTCCAGCGCGGAAGCGACGTCCGCCGCGTCCCGTTCTGGTTCCGCGTCGAGGCGCCCAAGCTCGCTCTCGACGCGCACACGACGCTCGCTGGCCCCGGTGTCTACCAGGGCGACACGGCGGGTAAGCCTGCGCGGGTCTCCGCCTACCGCTACCCCGAGCGCGGCATCGTCTCCGGCGTCCCCACCGACCTCTCCGGGCCGGAGCAGGTGTTCCGGTTCACGCTCCGCAAGCCGGTGGCGAACTTCGGCGTCGCCGTCCTCGGGCACGCCAAGAACGTCCGCGTCTCGCCGCGGATCGTCCACGCCGGCGACGAGAACCGCCTCGTCGGGCCGACCGGCCTCCCGGCGGCGATCAACCCGTACGTGGGCGTGCCGCGGCCCTACCCGGTCGTGGGCGCCGTGATGCCCCTGCCGGGCGCCTACGACATCGTCTTCGACACGCCCGCCGGCGGCAAGCCGGGCCGCTTCCGGTTCCGCTTCTGGGTGAACGACACGACTCCGCCGACGGTGACGCTGCAGCGCGCCTCCGTCCGCGCCGGCGAGCCGATCCGCCTGTCGGTGCGGGACGCGGGCGCGGGCGTCGACCCGCAGTCGCTCGTCGTCTCCCGCGACGGCAAGCAGGTCCCCTTTACGTACGCGCGCGGGACGGTCTCGCTCGACACGGCCACCCTCACGCCGGGCAGGCACCGGATCGCGCTCACCGTCTCCGACTACCAGGAGGCGAAGAACATGGAGGACGTGGGTCCGGTGCTTCCGAACACGCGCGTCTTCCGGGCGACCGTCACGGTGCGCCCGTAGCCGGCCGCAGCTACCGCCGCTCGGTCTCGTCGATCGTCGGCAGGTTGGCGAGGTCGCGCTCGACGCTCGCCGCGAAGTCGTCCGCGTCGCTGCGCACGACGCGCAGCGGCGCCTTGCGCCTCGATCGCCCCCGCCGCCGCCTCGGGTGCGTGTCGATCCCGAGCCGCGCCTCGAGACGCGGCCACTCTGCTCCGACGACCACTGCGAGGGCCAGCGCGAGCAGGGCGATGTACAGCCAGCTCACGCAGTCGATCTTAGCGGAGGGGTTATCCGCTGGAACCCCGCGGTCGAGAGACCGTGTGACGACCTGGCGGCTCTCGATCAGGTCACGGGTGTGCCGTAGACCTGCTCGAGCTTCCGGCGCAGGTAGGCGAGGTACGGCTCCGGGTCGAGCGGCCCGCCGACGGCGCGCTCGAGCAGCTGCTGCGGCGTGAGCGCGCGCCCGAAGCGGTGCACGTGCTCGCGCAGCCACTCGCGGAGCGGCGCGAACTCGCCGCGCTCGAGCTGCCGGTCGAGGTCGCCGAGGTCGGCGGCGGCGCGCTCCCAGAGCTGCACCGAGATCACGTTGCCGAGCGCGTACGTCGGGAAGTAGCCGAAGAGCAGCTCGGACCAGTGCACGTCCTGGAGGACGCCCTCGACCGGGTCCGCCGGCTCGAGCCCGAGGTACTCGCGCATCTTGGCGTCGAAGGCCTCCGGCAGGTCCCGCGGCGCGAGCGTGCCGGCGAGGAGAGCCCGCTCGAGCTCGAAGCGGAGGATGACGTGGAGGGTGTAGGTCACCTCGTCCGCGTCGACGCGCCGCATCGTCGGCTCCACCGTGTTCAGGGCGCGGTGGAACGTCTCGAGCGGGACATCTCCGAGCTGCTCCGGGAACGCCTCGCGAAGCTCGGGATAGAGGAACCGCCAGGTGGCGAGGTTGCGCCCGACGAGGTTCTCCCACAGGCGGCTCTGCGACTCGTGGAACGCCGACGAGGCGCCGTCGGCGAGCGGGGTGCGCGCGTACGCGGGGTCAACCTGCCGCTCGTAGAGGCCGTGGCCGAACTCGTGCAGGCAGGAGAGGACGCCGCTCAGGCCCTCCTCGTGCAGGTTCGTCGTCAGCCGGATGTCGCCGGGGGCGAGCGACGTCGCGAACGGGTGGACGGTGTCGTCGAGCCGCCACGCCTGCGCGTCCATCCCCCACCGCTCCAAGACGGCGAGCGCGAACCGGCGCTGATCCTCCGGCGGGTAGCGGCGCCGCAGGCAGGAGTCGTCCACGGGACCCGGGACGGCCGCGATCAGCGGCGGAAGCTCCGCCTTCAGCCGCTCGAGCACCGCCTCCACCTCGGCCGCCTTCATCCCCGGCTCGTAGTCGTCGAGGAGCGCGTCGTACGGGTCGTCCGGCTCGAAGCAGGCCGCGTAGCGGCGCAGCAGCTCGAGGCCGCGCTCCAGGCGGGGCAGCAGGACCCCGTAGTCGCGCTCCTCGCGCGCCTCGAGCCAGGCGTGGTAGCCCTGGGCGGCGGTGCGCGTCAGCTCGGCGCGCAGCTCCGGCGGGACGCGCACGGCCTTCTCGTAGTCGCGACGCGCCACGCGGATCACGCTCGCCTCGAACGAGTCGTGCTCGTGCGCCTCCTCGAACGGCCGCAGCTCCTCCAGCAGCGCTCCCAGCTCGGGCGCGACCTGCAGCTCATGGGCGATCCGGGTCAGAGTCGCCCGCTGCTCGGCGCGCGCCTCCGCACCCGCGGGCGGCATCTTCGTCTCAGCGTCCCAGGCCAGCAGGGCCGCCGCCTTGCCGAGGTCGCTGATCGCCCCGAGCCGGCACAGCAGCTCCTCGAAGCGCTGCCTCATGTCGTCACCATCGCCTGGAGGCTCGAGGATCGAGCGGCGTCGCGCTCGCCGACCGGCGGGATGGGGCTCGGCCACGGCGGAGCTCCCCGGGCTGGACTCGAACCAGCAACCCTCCGGTTAACAGCCGGATGCTCTGCCAATTGAGCTACCGGGGATCGGCGCGGGCATTGTAGCGGGGCGGCGCCGCCGCTCACGCGAACTCGCGGATGCGCGTGCGCACCTTGAGCAGCGCCTGCTGCAGGTCGACGAGGCGCCGCTCGTCTGCGCCGGCGAGCTCGCGCTGGAGGCGCCGCTCGCGCAGCCGCAGCAGGAGCTGCTCCGCGGTCTCGACGGTGATGCTCTCCTCGTCCGCGAGCGCGTACAGCTCGGCGAGCAGCGGCGTCAGCTCGCCGTCGGCCGGCTCGGCGCCGAGCAGGTGCGCGCGGGCGCGCCGGTGCAGGTCGTCGTCGAAGTGCTCGGGGCCGAGCTCGCCGAGCGCCGGCTTCAGCTCCGGGTGGGCGGCGACGCCCGCGAGCGCGCTCCGCTCCAGGTGCCGGCCGGCGTCGAGGAGTCGCGGGGAGACGACGCCCGCCGTGCGCGAGCTGCCGCGCGCCGGCGCGAGCCCCGCCTGCGTCTCCGGCGGCAGGTCGAGGAGGTCGGCGGCGAGCCGCAGCGCGTCCTGACGCTCGGGCGAGTCCGGAAGCGAGGCGAGGAAGTCCCGGATGGCGGCGAAGGCGGCGTCGCGGTCGCGCGCCCGCGCGTGCTCGAGCCTGACCCGGTGCACGGGGTAGCTGACGGCCGCCGCGAGCCGCTCCTCGAACCCGGCCGGCTCGTCGGCGGGATCGGTTCCCGCGGGGAGCGGGACGACCCGGACCGTGAAGCCCTGCCGCACCGCCAGCTCCATGCCGCGCAGGGTCGCCTCCTGCCCGGCCGCGTCCGCGTCGAAGCACAGGTAGAGCCGCTTCGTCAGCCGCCCCAGCTCCCGCAGCTGCTTCTCCGTCAGCGCGGTCCCCATCGACGCCACCACCGGCGCGAAGCCGGCCTGCCGCAGCGCGATCACGTCGGTGTTCCCCTCGACGACGACCGCGCGGTCTTCCCTCGCGATCGCGCGCGCCGCCCCGTCCAGGCCGTAGAGGAGGTCGCCCTTGCGGAACAGCTCGCTCTCGGGCGAGTTGACGTACTTCGCCTGCAGCGGGTCGTCGTCGTGCAGCTTGCGCGCCTGGAAGCCGCGCACGTCCCCCTTGCGGTCGGCGAGCGGGAACAGGATGCGCCGCTGGAAGTAGTCGTTGCCGCGCCGGTTGGCGAGCCCCGCCGCGGCGAGCTCCTCGCGCGTGAAGCCCTCCTGGAGCGCACGCTCGACGAGCGTCGCGCCGCCGGGCGCGTAGCCGAGCCGGAAGCTGCGGCAGATCTCGACGCCGAGCCCGCGCGAGGCGAGGTACTCGCGCGCCGCGCCGCCGTCGTCCGTCTCCCAGAGGACGCGCTCGTAGAAGGCGGCCGCGCGCTCGAGCAGGCTCCCAACCCGCTCGCGCCGGCGCCGTCTCCGCTCCTCCTCGGGCGAGCTCTGCTCGTACTCGAGCTCGATACCGAACCGTCGCGCGAGCAGCTCGATCGCGCCGACGAAGTCGACCTGCTCGATCTTCTCGACGAAGCTGATCGCGTCCCCGCCCTCGCCGCAGCCGAAGCACTTGAACGTGCCGCGCGCCGGCGAGACCGTGAAGCTCGGTGTCCGCTCCTGGTGGAACGGGCAGAGCCCCTTGTACGAGCCGCCCGACTTGCGCAAGCGGACGTAGTCCTCGACGAGCGGCAGGATCTCGACCGCTGCCTTCACCTGCTCGACGGAGGCGTCCTTGATCCGCGCCATCGTTCGCCCGAGCCTCTCAGTCGAGCTCCGCCGCGTAGGCGAGCGCGAAGCGGTCGGTCATCCCGGCGAGGTAGTCCGCCGCCCGCTCGAGGTCGTCGCCGCGCTCGTCGACGAGGTGCTCGAAGATGCGGCGCACCGTGGCGCGGACGCGGGCATGCTCCTCGAGCGCGCTCGCGCCGAGGTAGACGTGCTCGAACATGAACGAGCGCAGCGAGAGCATCGCGCCGCCGATCTCGTCGCTCTGGACGATGTCGCCCGCCTTCGCGGAGGCCTCCACGAGGTCGTGGACGAGCGTGTCGATCCGCTTGGAGCCGGTGTCGCCGAGGATCGCGATCTCCTCCCGCGGCAGGTCCTCCGGCGAGAGGATCCCGGCGCGGATGGCGTCGTCGATGTCGTGGTTGATGTAGGCGACCCGGTCGACGATGCGCACGATCTTCCCCTCGAGCGTCTCCGGCTCGTCGTCGCCGGTGTGCTTGAGGATCCCGTCGCGCACCTCCCAGGTGAGGTTGAGGCCGCGCCCGTCCCGCTCGAGCCGCTCGACGACGCGCAGCGAGTGCTCGTTGTGGCGGAAGCCGCGGCCGCCGCGCTCGCGCAGCAGCTCGTCGAGCGCTTCCTCGCCCGCGTGACCGAACGGCGGGTGGCCGAGGTCGTGGCCGAGCCCGATCGCCTCGACGAGATCCTCGTTCAGCCGCAGCGCCCGAGCCACGGCGCGCGCGATCCCGGTCGTCTCGAGCGTGTGCGTGAGCCGCGTGCGGAAGTGGTCGCCCTCCGGGTCGACGAACACCTGGGTCTTGTGACGCAGCCGCCGGAACGCCTTCGAGTGCACGATCCGGTCGCGGTCGCGCTGGAAGGGCGTGCGCAGCCCGCACTCCTCCTCCGGCATGTCGCGGCCGCGCGTCTCGTACGAGCGCACCGCGAGCGGCGACAGCCACCGCTCCTCGTGCTCCCGCACGAGGCTCGCGAAGGCGTCCGCCACCCCTCCGGCCAGCTCCGGCATGGTGAGGCCAATCTAGCCCGCGCGGCGGAAGGCGGGAAGCGGCCGGATCAGATGATGATCGGCACGGTGCCGCCGTCGGCGCTCCACGCCGCGCCGGTGACGTAGCTCGAGCGCGGCGAGCAGAGGAACGCGATCACGGCGGCGATCTCCTCCGGCTCGGCGAGCCGGCCGAGCGGACGGCCCGCCCCCACCGCCGCGAGCACCTCGTCGCGGGTCTTGCCGGTGCGCGCCGCCTGCTGGTCGGCGAGGCCGCCCTCGCCGAGCCACGCCGCGGTCGCGGTCGGCCCCGGGGCTACCGCGTTGCAGCGCACGCCGTCCTTCGCGTACAGGTCGGCGACGAGCCGTGAGAGCGACAGCACCGCCGCCTTGGTCACGGTGTAGTCCGGCATCGAGGTCGACGGGCGCTTACCGGCGGTGGAGGAGACGTTGACGATCACGCCGCGGCGGCGCTCGCGCATCCCCGGGAGCACGGCGCGGATCGCCCGCACGTAGCTCATCACGTTGAGCTGCCAGACCTCCTCCCACTCGGCGTCCGTCACCTCCTCGAAGGAGCGCTGGACGGCGAGCCCGACGTTGTTGACGAGCACCTCGACCGGCCCGACCTCCTCCTCCACCTCGCGCACGAGGCGCTCCGGCTCGCCCGGGCGGGCGAGGTCGGCGGCGACGTGCAGGGCCTCGCCGACGCACGGTGGCTCCCGGCGGCGCCCGGTCGTCGCGACGCGCGCTCCCTCCTCCGCGAGCAGACGCGCGGTCTCGAGTCCGATCCCGCCGGTCGAGCCGGTGACGAGGCAGACGGTGTCGCGCAGGCCGAGATCCACGGCCCGTTACCCTAGCCCGAGGAGCTGCCCGGCGTCGGCTCGACGCCATCTCCGCAAGCGACCTCGCCCGGGCCACGCTCACGAGCCGAGGTCGTCACGTTCGGGAGCGGCGCCCTGCGGGAGTTAGACTGAGCCGCAGGTGGAGGACTACACCAGCAAGTACAAGGGTGAGCAGGTCGAGGTCGCGCTCTTCGGTGGCGAGTACCAGGAAGGCGTGCTCACCGCGTACTGCTACGTCGACGAGGTGGCGCACATCGAGCTGAACGGGCACATCCTCGTCCCGCTGCAGAACATCGCCTCGCTGCACTGCTCGAGCCGCTGCGACGCGCCCCAGAACGAGGACTGGCCTCCGCGGGGGCTGCTCGAGGACGACGGCTCGGACGAGGACCGCGCCGACGACGACTCCTAGCGAGTCGTGCCCACCCTCGTCGCCGTCCGCAACCTGGTCAAGACCTGGCTGCTCGTGGTCGGCGTGGTCGGCCTGTTCGCGTTCGTCGGCTGGGCGCTCGGCGGCGTGCGGCTGCTCTCGATCTTCGTGTTCTGCGCGCTGCTGCTCGTCGGCGCCGCGTACTGGATGCTCGACCGGGTCGTGCTCGGGATGGTGGGAGCGCGCGAGCTGCCGCTCGCCGAGGCGCCGCTGCTGCACTCGACGGTCGAGCGCCTCGCCGCGCTGGCGGGGGTCGCGAAGCCCCGCCTCTACCTGATCCCGGACGGCCTGCCGCGCGCGCTCGCGACCGGGCGCGGCTCGCGCAGCTCGGCACTCGCCGTCAGCGCGGGATGCGTCTCAGCCTGCCCGCCGGCGGAGCTCGAGGGCGTGCTCGCGCACGAGATCGCGCACATTCGGCTCCACGACGTGCAGGTGCAGACCGCGGTGGTGGTGCTCGCCGGAGCGCTGCTCGAGGCGAGCCGGCTCGGAGGCCTGCTCGAGCGGGCGCTGCTCGTCTTCCTGGGGCCGATCGCAGCGGCGTGCGTCCACCTCCTGCTCTCGCCGCAGCGTGAGTTCGAGGCCGACCGCGTCGCGGCGCGACTGTGCGGGTCGCCGCACGGGCTCGCGGCGGCGCTCACCCGGCTGGAGCAGGCGGCGGAGCTCGTCGACTTCGAGGGGAGCCCCGCCACCGAGCCCCTGTTCACGATCAACCCCTTCATGGAGCGCGGGCTCGCCGCGCTCTTCGTCACCCATCCGCCGGTGGCGGAGCGCGTGCGCAGGCTGCGCGCGCTCGATCCCGGCTGGCGGGAGCGTCTGCGTCGCGAGGCCGCCTGAGCCTTCGATCCCGCGTCGCACACAGGCGGGACCACGAAAAAGAGCCGCTTCCGCGGCTCCTTTTCGATCGAGGATCGGCGGCGACCTACTCTCCCGGGAGGTTGCCCTCCGAGTACCATCGGCCCTGGCGGGCTTAACTTCTCTGTTCGGAATGGGAAGAGGTGTTTCCCCGCCGGTAAGACCGCCGAACTGTCAAGGGCGCGCTCGTGACGGCAGCGACCCTCAAAACTCCATAGCGACTCTCATCCGGCGTTCAGATCAAGACCTCGGGCGATTAGTACGGGTCCGCTGAACGCATTGCTGCGCTTACACGTCCCGCCTATCGAGGTCGTAGTCTCCGACCGCCCTTACTCCCTCGAGGGGATGGGAGCTCTCATCTCGAGGTGGGCTTCCCGCTTAGATGCTTTCAGCGGTTATCCCATCCAGACGTGGCTAATCAGCGGCGCCGTTGGCACGACGACTGATACACCAGAGGTCTGTTCGTCTCGGTCCTCTCGTACTAGAGACGACTCCTCTCAAAGCTCCAGCGCCCATGGTGGATAGGGACCGAACTGTCTCACGACGTTCTGAACCCAGCTCGCGTACCGCTTTAATGGGCGAACAGCCCAACCCTTGGGACCTGCTCCAGCCCCAGGATGCGACGAGCCGACATCGAGGTGCCAAACCCTTCCGTCGATGTGGACTCTTGGGAAGGATAAGCCTGTTATCCCCGGAGTACCTTTTATCCGTTGAGCGACGGCACGTCCACTAGTTACCGCCGGATCACTAAGGCCCGCTTTCGCGCCTGCTCGACATGTCTGTCTCGCAGTCAAGCTCCCTTATGCCTTTGCACTCTACGCACGATTTCCGACCGTGCTGAGGGAACCTTTGCGCGCCTCCGTTACGTTTTAGGAGGCGACCGCCCCAGTCAAACTACCCACCTGACGCTGTTCCCGCCCCGGATCACGGCAGCGGGTTAGAAGCCCAGAGCACGCAGGGTGGTATCCCAAGGTTGGCTCCACGAGGACTGGCGTCCCCGCTTCACAGCCTCCCACCTATCCTGGACAACGAACCCCAGACTCCAACGTCAAGCTGTAGTAAAGGTTCACGGGGTCTTTCCGTCCAACCACGGGTATTCGGCATCTTCACCGAAACTACAATTTCACCGGATCCCTCGTCGAGACAGCGCCCAAGTCGTTACTCCATTCGTGCAGGTCGGAACTTACCCGACAAGGAATTTCGCTCTAGCCTTACGCGAGTAGAACCACGCGCGGATTGCACTCCTTGTCATGCAATCCCTGCATGTCGCCATGCAGATGGGACCATCTCTTCATCCAGTGTCCTGGATGTCTGGCGTATGGTCTCTGAGGATTCCGACGAGCTGGCGCCTGGGCTTCTTCCGGTTCATCGTCTCCGCGATCCGCGCGATCCTCACCAGCCCGTCGACGGTGAGGTGCGCTCCCGCCTGCACGAGCTCGAGGCAGCGAACGAACTTCTCGAAGTCCTGCTGCTTCGGCCCGATGAGCGGATGCTGCTGGAAGAATGGAATGACCCTCTCCAGCAGATCGCTGCGCCGCCGCACGACGTAGCGGAACAGGGGGTCACGATGGTTGTCGTACCGCCTGTTCGCAACCACGGCGCCGACGCCGAAGAAACGATGGAGTTGCTCGAGGCAGACAAGCCCGGAGGCCGCCTGCGTCACGGCGAACTCGTGAAACACCTGGAAGCCGGTCTTGCAGCCAGCACGCCCGGCACGCCGAGGCTGCCGAACGAAGCCGACGGAGAAGCATCCTTCTCCTTCTACAAAACCGATCACCCAGCCGCGGAGCTCGGCCGGCCTTTCCTGCTGGTCTTCCGCACCCGTCACGTTGTCACTACTGTAGACATCCCGTCGGACGTCACAGTGAGTAGCGCGGGATTCACCGGGTTTTCCAGCATATAGCCAGATGCGCACCGTGCCGTTGCCGGCACGGGGGGCAGCGACCGACACGAAGCGGCGTTCCGAACCGCTTCGCGCTTCGTTACCTTAGGACGGTTATAGTTACCGCCGCCGTTTACCGGGGCTTGGATTCAAGGCTTCGCCCGAAGGCTAACCTCTCCTCGTGACCTTCCGGCACCGGGCAGGAGTCAGCCCCTATACGTCGTCTTACGACTTCGCAGAGACCTGTGTTTTTGGTAAACAGTCGCTTGGGCCGTTTCACTGCGGCCCCCTCGAGCTACGCCCGCGAGGGGCTGCACTCTACCGGGGCGTCCCTTCTCCCGAAGTTACGGGACCATTTTGCCGAGTTCCTTGACGAGGGTTCTTCCGATCGCCTTGGTATTCTCTACCTGCCCACCTGTGTCGGTTTTGGTACGGGCACGTCCAACCTCCCTAGAGGCTTTTCTCGGAGGCGTGGCTTCAGGCACTTCGGCCCCGAGGGGCCTCGGCGTCCCGTCTCAGGCTTCGTGGCCGGCGGATTTGCCTACCGGCCGCCCTACGCGGTTACCCCAGGTCGACCAACGCCTGGGTTGCCCTAGCCTACCCCGTCCCCCCTTCGGTGATAGCGGTTGGGACGTGGTACAGGAATATCAACCTGTTGTCCATCGCCTACGCCTTTCGGCCTCGGCTTAGGTCCCGACTAACCCTGAGCAGATTAGCTTTACTCAGGAACCCTTGGGCATTCGGCGGACGAGTTTCTCACTCGTCTTTCGTTACTCATGCCAGCATTCTCGCTTCCCAGCGCTCCACGGCTGGCTCGCCGCCGCCGCTTCTCCGCGCTGGGAACGCTCCCCTACCACTCCACGCAAGCGTGAAGTCCGTGGCTTCGGTTCCATGCTTGAGCCCCGTTACATTGTCCGCGCCCGACCACTTGACCAGTGAGCTGTTACGCACTCTTTGAATGGTGGCTGCTTCTAAGCCAACATCCTGGTTGTCTCTGCAATCGGACATCGTTTTCCACTTAGCATGGAATTAGGGACCTTAGCCGACGGTCTGGGCTGTTTCCCTCTCGAGCACGAAGCTTATCCCCCGTACTCTGACTGCCACGCTCTGGAATAACGGCATTCGGAGTTTGCCTGACTTCGGTAAGCTGGTAGGCCCCCTAGGCCAAACAGTGCTCTACAACCGCTATTGAACGCGTGACGCTATACCTAAATATATTTCGGGGAGAACCAGATATCTCTGAGTTTGATTAGCCTTTCACTCCGACCCACAGCTCATCCCCGCCGTTTTCAACCGACGTGGGTTCGGTCCTCCACGGGGTCTTACCCCCGCTTCAACCTGGCCATGGGTAGATCACTCAGTTTCGGGTCTAGCTCCCACGACTGAATCGCCCTGTTCAGACTCGCTTTCGCTACGGCTCCGTTTCCTTAACCTCGCCGTGGAAGACTAACTCGCTGGCTCATTATGCAAAAGGCACGCCGTCACGGATTGCTCCGCTCCGACCGCTTGTAGGCACACGGTTTCAGGTACTATTTCACTCCCCTTCCGGGGTACTTTTCACCTTTCCCTCACGGTACTCGTTCACTATCGGTCACCAAGGAGTACTTAGCCTTACGGGGTGGTCCCCGCAGATTCCGACCGGGTTTCCCGTGCCCGGCCGTACTCAGGTACCCGTCAAGGAAGGCCGCGTGCTTTCGCCTACAGGGCCGTTACCTTCTGTGGCGTGGCTTTCCATCCACTTCGGCTAACACGCGACTTTGTAACTTCCCGACCCGCCGGCAGACGGATCAAGACGGGCCCTACAACCCCCGCACGACAACGGCTGCCGCCTATCGCGTCGCGCGGGTTTGGGCTGGTCCCCTTTCGCTCGCCACTACTCAGGGAGTCGAGGTTTCTTTCCTTTCCTCTGGGTACTTAGATGTTTCAGTTCCCCAGCTTGCCTCCTCGCACCCTATGGATTCAGGTGCGGGTACCGCCGCATTACCAGCGGTGGGTTTCCCCATTCGGAGATCCCGGGATCAAGGGATGGTCAGCTCCTCCCCCGGGCTTATCGCAGCCGCCCACGTCCTTCATCGGCTCTTGGTGCCAAGGCATCCACCGTGTGCCCTTGTTCTCTTGATCGGAAGAACACCGGATTTCGATGTCGCTATGGAGTTTTCAAGGTCCGCGCGAGCACGGGCTCGCCCTCCCGAGATGCCGGCCCGAGCGGCCGGTCTCTCAAAACTCAACAGCGTGACGTCCACGACGAGGTCGACGTTTGTTCTAGGCGAGCCGGCGATCCCGACGGCCGAAGCCATCAAGGGCGCCGGCGCCTACCGGAGTGAGAGCTCCGGCTTCCCTAGAAAGGAGGTGATCCAGCCGCAGCTTCCGCTACGGCTACCTTGTTACGACTTCACCCCAATCATCGACCCTACCTTCGACGGCTCCCTCCCTTGCGGGTTAGGCCACCGGCTTCGGGTATTGCCGACTTTCGTGGTGTGACGGGCGGTGTGTACAAGGCCCGGGAACATATTCACCGCGGCGTTGCTGATCCGCGATTACTAGCAACTCCGCCTTCATGGAGGCGAGTTTCAGCCTCCAATCCGAACCGGGACCGGCTTTTTGGGATTCGCTCACCCTCGCGGGTTTGCAGCCCTTTGTACCGGCCAATGTAGCACGTGTGTAGCCCAGGGCATAAGGGGCATGATGACTTGACATCATCCCCACCTTCCTCCGATTTGTCACCGGCAGTCTCCCATGAGTCCCCGTCTTTCACGCTGGCAACATGGGACAGGGGTTGCGCTCGTTGCGGGACTTAACCCAACATCTCACGACACGAGCTGACGACAGCCATGCACCACCTGTGCACTGGCCCCGAAGGGCTGCCGTATTTCTACGACATTCCAGTGCATGTCAAGCCCTGGTAAGGTTCTTCGCGTTGCGTCGAATTAAACCACATGCTCCGCTGCTTGTGCGGGCCCCCGTCAATTCCTTTGAGTTTTAGCCTTGCGGCCGTACTCCCCAGGCGGGGTGCTTAATGCGTTAGCTTCGGCACGGAAGGAGTCGACACCTCCCACACCTAGCACCCATCGTTTACGGCGTGGACTACCAGGGTATCTAATCCTGTTCGCTCCCCACGCTTTCGCGTCTCAGCGTCAGTACCGTCCCAGAGAGCCGCCTTCGCCACGGGTGTTCTTCCCGATATCTGCGCATTTCACCGCTACACCGGGAATTCCACTCTCCTCTTCCGGACTCTAGCCAGGCGGTTTCCACCGACATCTCGAGGTTGAGCCTCGAGTTTTCACAGCGGACCTGCCTGGCCGCCTACACGCTCTTTACGCCCAATAAATCCGGACAACGCTTGCCCCCTACGTATTACCGCGGCTGCTGGCACGTAGTTAGCCGGGGCTTCTTCTGGAGGTACCGTCACTCTCTGGGCTGTTCACCCGAGTGGCTTCGTCCCTCCTGAAAGAGGTTTACAACCCGAAGGCCTTCTTCCCTCACGCGGCGTCGCTGCGTCAGGCTTTCGCCCATTGCGCAAGATTCCCCACTGCTGCCTCCCGTAGGAGTCTGGGCCGTGTCTCAGTCCCAGTGTGGCTGATCGTCCTCTCAGACCAGCTACGGATCGTCGCCTTGGTGGGCCGTTACCCCGCCAACAAGCTAATCCGCCGCGGGCTCGTCCCCGACCGGAGGCCGAAGCTACCTTTTCCGGCCGGCCCGAAGGCCGGACGGGACATCCGGTATTAATCCGGGTTTCCCCGGGCTATCCCGGTGTCGGGGGTTGATTACCCACGTGTTACTCACCCGTTCGCCGCTGTCCCCAGGGCCGAAGCCCTGGTTCTCGCTCGACTTGCATGTGTTAGGCGCGCCGCCAGCGTTCGTCCTGAGCCAGGATCAAACTCTCCGTGAAGAAGCTTTGCCGCCTTCGGCGGCAAACCTTTCACTTTGAGCTTGGATGCTCAAAGTCCACCTCCGAAGAGGTGAGACAGGGTTTTCGTAGCCAAACCGCGTCGCGGTTTGGCCTCGACGTAAACGCACGCTGTTGAGTTTTCAAAGACCGGGCCGTCAGGGCGGCGTAAAAAAGGCCCCGGACTCGCGCCAGAGGCCTCAGGGAACTGCGGAACTCCTGGTTCGGATTCCTCCTGAGGCGCTCCAGTTGTCGTCGCTTGCAGGGACTTTTCTCCGCCACCCTCTCGGGCAGCCGGGGAAGTGTAGCACCGCGCGGGTGCGTGTCAAGCCAGGCGCACGCGCAGGAAGCGGCGCCGCCCGGCCTGGACGAGCCCGCCGTCGAGCAACGCCGGCTCCACCTCGTAGGAGCGCACCGGCTCGCCGTTCAGCCGCACGCCGCCCTGGTCGATCTGACGCCGCCAGTGGCTCGTCGACTCGCCGAGCCACGCCTTCAGCGCCGCCGGCAGGTACACGGGCCCCTCGCCGTCGCGCCGCCACTCGACCTCGGGCACCTCCTCGGGCGCCTCGTGCCGTCGCACGACCCGGGTGAAGTGCTCCTCGGCGGCGCGCGCCGCCTCCGCCCCGTGCCAGCGGCCGACCACCCGGCGCGCGAGCTCGAGCTTCCACTCCATCGGGTCGGACGGAGGCTCGCCGCCGCCGGCGAGGAGCTCCCACCACTGCGGCAGCGCGGCGTCGGGGATGGACATCGTCTTGCCGAACATCTGCTCGGGGGGCTCGAGGATGCCGATGTAGTTGCCGCGCGACTTCGACATCTTCTCCTCCCCGTCGAGGCCGACCAGCAGCGGGTAGGTGACGACCACCTGCGGCTCGAGGCCGTAGCGCTCCATCACTTCGCGCCCGGCGAGCAGGTTGTAGAGCTGGTCGGTGCCGCCGATCTCGACGTCCGCCTCGACCGCGACCGAGTCGTACGCCTGCATCAGCGGGTAGAGGAGCTCGGACAGCGAGATCGGCGCCTGGGCGGCGACGCGCTTGGCGAAGTCGTCGCGCTCGAGCAGCCGCGCCACCGTCATCGTGCGGGTCAGCCGCACGACGTCCGCGTAGGTGAGCTTGCCGAGCCACTCGCCGTTGAAGCGGATCTCGGTGCGGTCGCGGTCGAGGACGCGGAAGACCTGGCTCGCGAACTGGCGCGCGTTCGCGTCGAGCTCCGCGTCGGAGAGCACCGGGCGCTCCGCGGAGCGGCCCGACGGGTCGCCGATACGAGCCGTGTAGTCGCCGACGATGAGGACGACCGTGTGGCCGGCGTC
>JADGHP010000196.1 GCA_019683855.1 Thermoleophilia bacterium | reverse complement strand
CGCCGAGGCGCTTCGGCTCTGAGGGCGGGCGGCCGGCGCTCGCGCGCTGCCCGCGTTTCCCGAGGGGCCGGCGCTCAGGCGAGCGCCACCGCGCGCTCGCGTGCCGCGTCGACGAGCGAGGCGAGGATGAGCGCGCCGTCGTCCGAGCCGAGCAGGGGGTCGACCGCGTGCTCGGGGTGCGGCATCAGCCCCAGCACGTTGCCCGCCTCGTTGCACACGCCGGCGACGTCGTGGATGGAGCCGTTGCACGGCTCGGCGTAGCGCAGGACGATCTGCCCCTTCGCCTCGAGCTCCTCGTAGAGCGGCTCCGGCGCGTACCAGCGGCCGTCGCCGTGCTTCACCGGGATCACGAGCCGCTGGCCTCGCGAGCAGCGTGTCGTGAACGGCAGGTCGTCCCGCTCGACGACCACCCGCACGTCGCGGCAGACGAAGCGCAGGGACTCGTTCCGCAGCAGGACGCCGGGGAGCAGCCCCGCCTCGCACAGGATCTGGAAGCCGTTGCAGATCCCGAGCACGAGCCCGCCCGCCGCCGCGAACTCGCGCACCGCCGCGGTCGCCGGCGAGAAGCGGGCGATCGCGCCGCAGCGCAGGTAGTCGCCGTACGAGAAGCCTCCCGGCAGGACGACCGCGTCCAGATCCGGCAGCTCCCGGTCGGCGTGCCACACCGGCACCGGCTCCGCGTCGAGGGCGGCGAGCGCCCAGAGCGCGTCCCGGTCGTCCTGGGAGCCCGGATAGGTGACGACGCCGATCCTAGGCTGCGGGCTCGCCATGGATCTCCACCTCGTACGACTCGATCAGCGGGTTCGCGAGCAAGCGGTCGCACATCTGCTCGACGAGCGCCCGCGCCTCGGCCGCGCTCGTCGCCTCCAGCTCGAGGTCGATCACCTTGCCGACCCGCGCCTTCGCGACGGCGAAGCCGAGGTGCTCGAGCGCCGACTCGACCGCCTCGCCCTGCGGGTCGAGGATGCCGGCCTTCGGGCGGACGAGCACGGTCGCCCTCGTGGTCGTCACGCGAGCACCACCGTCGGATCCTCCAGGTAGCGCTCGAACGGGATCCCGGTCAGCCGCTCGAACGCCTCGACGTACTTGGCGCGCGTCGCCTGCACCACCTCGTCCGGCAGCTCGGGCCCCGGGTGGGTCTTGTCCCAGCCGGTGCGCTCGCAGTAGTCGCGCACATACTGCTTGTCGAAGCTGTCCTGCGGGCGGCCGGGCTCGTAGGAGTCGGCGGGCCAGAAGCGGGAGGAGTCCGGCGTCAGCGCCTCGTCGGCGAGGACGAGGTTGCCGTCGGCGTCGAGGCCGAGCTCGAACTTCGTGTCCGCGACGACGATGCCGGCCCGGAGCGCGTGCTCCGCGGCGGTCGTGTAGAGGCGGATCGACACCTCCTCGATCTCGCGCAGCCGCTCCGCGCCGACGATCTCGGCCGCCTGCTCGCGGCTGATGTTCTCGTCGTGCCCCTCGCGCGCCTTCGTCGCCGGCGTGAAGATCGGCTCCGGCAGCCGCTCCGACTCGCGTAGGCCCTCCGGCAGGCGGTGCCCACAGACGGCGCCCGTGGCGCGGTAGTCGTTCCAGCCCGAGCCGGCGAGGTAGCCGCGCACGACGCACTCGATCGGCAGCATCCGAAGCCGCCGGCACTCCATCGAGCGCCCGTCCTCGCGGATCCCGAGCATGTGGTTTCGGACGATCGGCTCGAGCAGCGTGAACCAGTAGCCCGACAGGCCCGTGAGCACGCGTCCCTTGTCGGGGATCTCGGTCGGCAGGACGACATCGAAGGTCGAGATGCGGTCGGACGCGACGAGCAGCAGCCGCTCGTTGTCGAGCGCGTAGATCTCGCGCACCTTCCCGGACGCGACGTGCTGTGCCTCAGGCATGGGCGGGCTCCTCCTTGCGGGACTCAACGAGAGCGTGTAGGCGGGAGAACACGGTGTCGACGTGGCGCGTGTACGCGCCGAGGTCGAACACGGCGTCCAGGTCGACGCGGGAGGCGACCTCCTCATCGGCGCGGACGAGCTCGCGGAAGTCGAGCTCCTCGTCCCAGGCTCGCATCGCGTGGCGCTGGACGAGCCGGTACGCCTCGTCGCGGGCGAGGCCGGACTCGACGAGCGCGAGCAGGACACGCTGGCTGAAGAAGAGGAAATGGCTTGCCTCGAGGTTCCGACGCATCCGCTCCGGCCGCACGACGAGCCCCTCCACGAGCCAGGAGAAGCGGTCGAGCATGTAGTCGAGCGCGAGGAACGCGTCCGGGATGACGACGCGCTCGGCCGACGAGTGCGAGATGTCGCGCTCGTGCCAGAGGGCGACGTTCTCCAGCCCGACGAGCGCCGCGCCGCGGACGACGCGCGCCAGCCCGCAGATCCGCTCGGCGACCACGGGGTTCCGCTTGTGCGGCATCGCCGAGGAGCCCTTCTGGCCGGGCGCGAACGGCTCCTGCACCTCGCCGACCTCGGTGCGCGCCAGGTGGCGGATCTCGAGCGCGAACGCCTCCAGCGAGGAGGCGACGACGGCGAGCGCGGCGAGCAGCTCCGCGTGGCGGTCGCGCTGGAGGATCTGCGTCGAGCTCGGCGCCGGCTCCAGCCCGAGCCGCTCGCAGGCGAGGCGCTCCAGCTCCGGGTCGGTGGCGGCGTAGGTGCCGACCGCGCCGGAGAGCTTGCCGACGCGCATCCCTTCGAGCGCGCGCGCCACGCGCTCCCGTCCGCGCGCGAGCTCGAACGCCCAGCCGGCGAGCTTGAGCCCGAACGTGGTCGGCTCCGCGTGCACGCCGTGCGTGCGGCCCATCTGCAGCGTCAGGCGGTGCTCGTCGGCGCGCGCGACGACGGCCGCGAAGGCCCGGTCGATCCCCTCGAGGATCAGCCGGCCAGCGTCCCGGACCTGGAGGGCGAGCCCGGTGTCGACCACGTCCGAGGAGGTGAGGCCGTAGTGGAACCAGCGCCCCTCCTCGCCGAGGGTCTCGGCGACCGCGTCGACGAAGGCCGCCGTGTCGTGGTGGAGCGTCGCCTCGAGCTCTGCGACCCGCTCCGGCGAGGGCGGCCTCGCGTTGGCGGCGAGCGCGCGCGCCGCATCGGCGGGAACGACGCCCAGCTCCGCCCACGCCGCCGTCGCGGCGAGCTCGACCTCGAGCCACGCTGCGAGCTTGCCCTCGTCCGACCAGACCCT
>JADGHP010000195.1 GCA_019683855.1 Thermoleophilia bacterium | reverse complement strand
CACGGCGTCCGCCTCCAGGCCGAGATGTTCGATCGCAAGCGGTTCCCCGAGCCGGCCGCCGCCGCCGCGTTCGCGCAACGGGCGCGTGCCGCCTGGCCCTCCTAGCGTCCGAGCCGGCGCAGGAGGTTCGCCTTCACCTCTGGCCAGTCGTCGTCGATCACCGCGTACCAGGCGGAGTCGCGGCGCTCGCCGCCCCGGACGAGCATGTGCTTGCGGAAGACGCCCTCGAACTGTGCGGGGAGCGCTGCAAGAGCGGCCCGCGAGCGCTCGTTGCGCGCGTCGGTCTTGAACTCGACGCGGAGGAACCCCTCGCCCTCGAAAGCGTGCTGCATGAGGAGGAGCTTGGCCTCGACGTTCGCCCCCGTCCCCCACGCGCTCGGGTGCAGCCACGTGTTCCCGATCTCGAGGACGCGGTCGCCGGGACGCACGTTGAGGTAGCTCGTGTGCCCGACGGGCTCCCCGTCGAGGAACTGGGCGAAGCCCAGCTCGACCGAGTCGAGCCACTCCCGGAAGCGCTCGCGGCTCTCGTGCCCGCGCACCCGCATCCACCGCCAGATCCGCTCGTCTTGCGCGATCTGCCACAGCAGGCCCTCGTGGCGCGGCTCGAGCGGCTCCAGCCGAACGCGCTCGCCCTCGAGGGTTACGTGAAGCGCCACACGCCGCCGTCCTCGAACGAGCGCAGGATCCGCCGGGCGACGACCATCTTGTGCACCTCGTCGGCGCCGTCGTAGACGCGGCCGCCGCGCGCCATGCGCCACATGAGCGCGAGCGGGGTGTCGTCGGTGAGACCGAGACCGCCGTGGACCTGGATCGCCCGGTCGATCACCTCGCCGAGCACCCGCGCCGCGTAGAACTTGACGAGCGAGATCTCGACGCGCGCCTCGTCGCCCTCGTCGAGCCGGTGCGCCGCCTGCAGGGTCATCAGCCGGCACGCCTGGATCTCCGCCGCGGACTCGGCGATCCAGTTCTGCACGGTCTGCTTCTCCGCGAGCGTGCTCCCGAACGCCTCCCGCTCGAGCGCGTACGAGCACATCAACTCGAACGCGCGCTGCATCTGGCCGAGCCAGCGCATCACGTGGTGGATCCGGCCGGGGCCCAGCCGCTTCTGCGCGATCCGGAACCCGTCCCCGGGCTCGCCGAGCGTGTTCTCGACCGGCACGCGGACGTTCGTGAACCGCGTCTCGCAGTGCGTCCCCCAGCCGCGACCCGTATGGCCCATCACGGGGATGCGGCGCACGAGCTCGTACCCCGGCGCGTCGGTGGGGACGATGATCATCGACGCGCGCCGATGCGGCTCGGCGTCGGGATCGGTCACCACCATCACGATCCCGAAACCGGCGCCGTCCGCGCCGGAGGAGAACCACTTGTGCGCGTTGATCACCCACTCGTCCCCGTGTCGCTCGGCGCGACCGCGGAGCAGCGTCGGGTCCGAGCCCGCGACCTCGGGCTCGGTCATCCCGAAGAACGACCGCGTCTCGCCGGCCACGAGAGGCCGCAGGAAGCGCTCCTTCTGCTCCGGCGTCCCGTACAGGTGGAGGATCTCCGCGTTGCCTGCGTCGGGAGCCTGGCAGCCGAAGACGAGCTGCGCCACGGCGCTGCGGCCGATCTCCTCGTTCACGTACGCGTACTCGATGAACCCGCCGCCGCTGCCGCCGGCCTCGGGCGGCAGGTGCGGCGCCCACAGACCCGCCTCCTTCGCCTTCGCCTGCAGCTCCGCGATCAGCGCGTCCGCGGTCTCGTCCTCCGCGAGCAGGCGCGACTCGTTCGGGTACACGTGCTGCTCCATGAAGGCGCGCACCTGCTCGCGCCGCTCGCGGATCGACTCGGGGATGACAACGGACACGACCGCAGGCGATGATCGCAGACGTGCGGGAAGCGTTCCAGCAGGCACTCTCGGAGGTGCTCGGCCGCGAGGTGGAGGTCACCGAGCCGGTGCTGCTCCCCGGAGGCGCGTCCAAGGAGGCGTGGGCGGTGGACGCGGACGGCGAGCCCCTGCTCGTCCGACGCGCCGCGGTCGGCGTCATCCACCGGCACACGCTCTCGCTCGCGGACGAGTACGCGGTGCTCCGGGTCGCGTACGAGGCGGGTGTGAAGGCGCCGCGCCCCTACGGGTACGTCGCCGACCTGGCCGGGCGCGAGGCGTTCGTGATGGAGCGGCTGCGCGGCGAGACGATCGGGCGTCGGATCGTCCAGCGACCCGAGTTCGCCGAGGCGCGCGAGGCGCTGCCCGTCCAGCTCGCGGAGGAGCTGGCGAAGATCCATGCCATTCCGCTCGAGCGGGTGTCGTTCCTCCCCGAGGCCCGACTCGAGCGGATGGTCGAGGAGCTGGACGAGGTCGGCGAGCCGCACCCCGCGATCGAGCTCGGCCTGTGGTGGCTGCGCGAGAACCGCCCGCCTCCCCGGCCGCTCGTGCTCGCCCACGGCGACTACCGGATCGGCAACGTCGTCGTCGACGAGGAGGGGATCGTCGGGGTGCTCGATTGGGAGTTCGCGCATCTCGACGACCCGGTGCGCGACCTCGCCTTCGGCCTCGTCCGCGCGTGGCGCTTCGGCGTCGACGAGAAGCGACTCGGCGGCATCGGCGACGTCGAGCCGTACCTCGAGCGCTACAACGATCTGACGGGCTTCGAGGTTCGACCCGAGGAGCTCGACTACTGGGAGCTCGCGGGCAACGTCGGCTGGGCGATCGGCTGCCTGACCCAGGCGCAGCGCCATCTGAGCGGCCAGGACCGGAGCGTCGAGCTCGCGATCCTCGGCCGCCTCGGCGCGGAGGTCGAGTACGAGATCTGCCACCTCCTCGAGAAGGTCTCGTGATGGGTGGCCACGGCCACACCCGGTCACGCGGGGGTGGCGACGCCACGCCACCTGGCGACGCCACGCCACGCCACCTGGCGACGCCACACCACGCCACCTGGCGACGCCACGCCACGCCACCTGGCGATCCTCGGCGGGGACACCTATGAGAGGAGGGTAGAGCTATCAGCGAGCGCCCCACCGCCCAGGAGCTCGCCGAGGCAATCCGGGACTTCCTCTCCGACGAGATCCTCCCGACGTTGAGGGATCACCGCCTCCGCTTCCGGACGCTCGTCGCGATGAACGCGCTCGGGATCGTCCACCGCGAGCTGGCGAAGCTCCCGCCCGAGGACGACAGCG
>JADGHP010000194.1 GCA_019683855.1 Thermoleophilia bacterium | reverse complement strand
CGCGATCCCGTTGAACGACGTCTGCGAGCCGATCCGGTCGATCTCCGCGCACAGCTGCGCCACCTCGGCCGTGATCGCCGCCTTGTCCGAAGCCGACAGGGTGCCGTTGTTGAACTGCACCGCGAGATCCCGCACGCGCTGCAGCATCGCCTGCACCTCCGCCATCGCACCCTCGGCCGTCTGCACCAGCGACTCCGCATCCTGCGCGTTGCGCTGCGCCTGCTCCAAACCACCGATCTGCGCCTTCAACTTCTCGCTGATCGCCAACCCAGCCGCATCATCCGCAGCCCGATTGATCCGATAGCCAGAACTCAAGCGCTCCATCGACCGCGCAAGCTGATCGCTCGTCGCAAGCAGATTGCGATGCGCGTTGAACGCCTCCACATTCGTCTGAATCCGAAGGGACATAAGGCGCTTCCTCCTTGAAGACCGAACGCGTCCCGGCGGACGGCATCCGTGCCGCCCGGCTCGCACCGTGCGGTGCGCGCAGAACCATCATCGGCGTCTCGGCGGAAACCTTTAGGACCTGGATGCGCGCCGCGGGCGGCCGATAACCGGGGCGATGAACCTCGAGGAGGTGCTGGCGCGCGTGCGCCAGCTCGAGACGATGCCGCTCGCGACAGCCGCGCCGCCGGCGCCGCCGCCCAGCGCCTTCGACGCGCTCCTCGCCGGAGCCCGGGCGGCGCCCCTCGCCGCGTCGGCTGTGGCACCCTCGACTCTCGCCTCGCTCCTGACCGCGCTCGAGCTCGCGCAGCCCGCCGCCGCGCCCATTCCGGGCGCGACCGGCGCCGGCCCGCGCCTGCTCGCCGCGGCGCAGAGCCAGGTCGGCCAGGGCGAGCAACCGCCTGGCTCGAACGACGGGCCCGCGATCGCCCTCTACCGGAGCGCCGTCGCGGGCTCGCTGCCGGGCGACCCGTGGTGCGCAGAGTTCGTCTCGTGGGCGGCGGCGCAGGCGGGCGCGCCGCTCGGCGACGGCGGCGCGGGCTTCCGCTCGGTGGCGGCGCTCACGGACTGGGCCGCTCGCACAGGCCGGCTCCTCCCCGCCGGCTCGACGCCGCAGCCGGGCGACCTGATCCTCTTCGGCGACCGGCACGTCGGCATCGTGGAGGCGGTGGAGCCGAACGGGACGATCGACACCGTCGAGGGCAACTACGCGAACGCGGTCAGCCGCGTCCGCCGCTCGCCAGCCGAGGCGACCGGCTTCGTACGCCTTTGAGGCCGCAACGGAACGGCTGAGCGCTCCCGTGAACGAGAACGGGCCGCCCTCGCGGACGGCCCGTTCGCCGCGTCGTCCTGCTGCCTCGAGCGTCAGCGGAGCAGCTGGAGGACCGCCTGAGGCTGCTGGTTGGCCTGTGCGAGCATGGCCGTGCCGGCCTGCTGGAGCACCTGGAGCTTGGTGAAGTTCACCATCTCCGAGGCCATGTCGACGTCCCGGATCCGGCTCTCGGAGGCCGACAGGTTCTCCTCATAGGTCGCGAGGTTGTTCAGGGTGTGCTCGAGCCGGTTCTGCACCGCCCCGAACGTCGCCCGCGCATCCGAGACGTTCTCGATCGCCTGGTCGATCGCCGACAAGCTCACCGTGCCGCTGAAGTTGAAGATCGACGGATCCACCTTCCCGGACGCCCCGAACAGCTGCACCACGCTCACCGACAGCGTCTGCCCGTCGTTGGCGCCCACCTGGAAGTTGATCGACCCAGACCCCGTCAACAGCGCGATCCCGTTGAACGACGTCTGCGAGCCGATCCGGTCGATCTCCGCGCACAGCTGCGCCACCTCGGCCGTGATCGCCGCCTTGTCCGAAGCCGACAGGGTGCCGTTGTTGAACTGCACCGCGAGATCCCGCACGCGCTGCAGCATCGCCTGCACCTCCGCCATCGCACCCTCGGCCGTCTGCACCAGCGACTCCGCATCCTGCGCGTTGCGCTGCGCCTGCTCCAAACCACCGATCTGCGCCTTCAACTTCTCGCTGATCGCCAACCCAGCCGCATCATCCGCAGCCCGATTGATCCGATAGCCAGAACTCAAGCGCTCCATCGACCGCGCAAGCTGATCGCTCGTCGCAAGCAGATTGCGATGCGCGTTGAACGCCTCCACATTCGTCTGAATCCGAAGGGACATAAGGCGCTTCCTCCTTGAAGACCGAACGCGTCCCGCGGCGTCGTGCGCCGCCTCGCCGAGCGTCCTGCCCGGCAGGGAGATACATCGGCGGCTGCGGCTGGAACTTGAGGGGGAAGCTCGCCGCCGCGCTAGATGCGGACGTCGAGGCGCGGCGCCTCGTCGTCGTCCGCGCCCTCGTCGCGCTCCTCCTCGCCGGGCTCGCTCCCGCGGCGCTCGGGCGGCTCCCGCTCGTCCTCCCTGCGCTCGTGGATGCGGCGGTGCGGCTGCACCGCCTCGACCGGGCGAGGCCCGAGCGGCGGGATCGCGTCGAGGCTCACGACGACTCAGCCTCCCGTGCCAGGGCCATGCGCCGCTCGCGCTCGCGCTCCCGCGCGGCGGCAGCCTCGCGGGCGGCGACGGCCGCCTGGGCGCGCAGCAGGTGACGCCACACCGCGACGCCGCCCGTCCAGGCCGCCAGGAAGCCGACGATCCCGCCGACGAGCGCGCGCAGGGCGGCGTCGGCGAGCGGCAGCCCCTGCCGCGAGGACGCGAGCAGCACGAGGCCGAAGCCGACGAGGCCGCCCCACGACTTCAGGCGCCGGACGCTCGCCGCGGCCCGGGGCGTCCCGGCCACGGAGACCGGCGCCCGCTCCTCCTCTGCGGCTTGCGCCTGCGGCTCGGCGGCCATCAGGCTCCTCTCCCGCTGCGCCGCGCGAGCTGCTGCCGCATGATGGAGAAGATCGTGCGGATGATCCGCTCGCGGTCGGCGGGCGCGATGTCGACGAACTCCAGGCCGTAGACGTCGCCCGCGATGTGACGACGGACGACCGCCTCGGTCTCGACGACGCCCCGCTCCGGCAGCTCGAAGCGCACCCAGAAGCGGTCGCCGATGTGCAGCCGGCGCGGGATCCGAGCCTGCATGCCCCCGCCGGAGAGGTCGTAGACGCTGCCGATCGTGGGCGGCGGCTCGTCCTCGTCGTCGTCGACGATCTCCCAGACCGTGAGCCCCAGCGACACGGGCAGGCGGACGTTGTCCCGCCGCTGGATGCCCTGGGG
>JADGHP010000193.1 GCA_019683855.1 Thermoleophilia bacterium | reverse complement strand
GCGATCACGGCCTCGAGGCGGCCGCGGACCTCGGCGGCCACGGGCGAGAGCGCGTCGTTGCCGACGATCGAGAGCATCCGCTCGGGGTCGACGGCTGCGATGCGCGTCCGACCCGCGCGCTCGTAGACGACGACGTTGCAGGGGAGCAGGACGCCGAGGTCGGGCTCGGCGTCGAGCGCTCGGTGCGCGAGCGGCGGGTTGCAGGCGCCGAGGATGAGGTAGGGCTCTCCGTCGACGCCGAGCTTCTCCTTCAGCGTCGCCTGCACGTCGATCTCGCAGAGGACACCGAAGCCCTCCGCGGCCAGCTCGTCGCGGACGCGCGCAACAGCCTCCGCGAATCCCAGGTCTGTCGTCGTGCTCAGGGTGTAACCGGATGTGGGCATGGTGGGCATTCCTCCTCGAGGTAGCGGCGGCGCGCTCTGGCCGCTCTCAGTCGGTGAGCCGCCGCCTCGGCCGGCTCGGCGAACATCTCGTCCAGGAGGCGGCGGATCGCGTCCTCGCCGATCACCGCCGTGCCGTCTTCGAGAACGAGGGCCGGGATCGTCTCGGCGCCCGTCACCTCGCGCAGCGCTTCGCGGCGCTGCTTCTCGGCAGGCACCTGGCGGATGACGTAGTCGACGCCGAGCTCCGTGAGCCGCTCGCGGACGCGACGCGAGGCGGGGCACCACTCGGCCTGCCAGAGCTCGAGCATCAGGCGTGTCCGAACCGGACGTCGGGGAGGATCCGGGCGAGCCAGCGCGGCCTCGCCCACGCGTAGCGGCCGAAGACGCGGAGCAGCGTCGGGACGAGCACGAGACGGACGAGCATGGCGTCGAGCAGGACGGCGGTGCCGAGGATCACGCCCATCTCCTTCGGCGGCAGCGGCCCGGAGAGCGCGAACGTGAAGAACACGGCGACCATCACCGCGGCGGCGGCGAAGATGACACGGCCGGAGTGGGCGACGCCGCCGATCGCCGCCTCGCGGGGATCCCCCGAGCGATCGTGGTGCTCCTTGGCCGACGAGAGCAGGAAGACGGTGTAGTCCATCGAGATCGCGAAGATCATCGCGAAGAAGAAGACCGGCCCCCAGGCGTCGAGGAAGCCCTGCGGCTCGAAGCCGAGGAGGCTCGCGCCGTGTCCGTCCTGGAAGATCAGGCGGGCGATCCCGAACGCGGCGCCGGTCGCGAGCAGGTTCGTGACCACGCCCAGCGCCGCGAGCAGCGGCGCCTGCAGCGCGACCAGCAGGAGCGCGAAGCCGAGCGCGAGCACGACGCCGATCACGAGCGGCGTCTTCCGCGCGAGCGCGCGCTCGAGGTCGTGGTTCTCGGCCGCGGCGCCGCCGATGAGCGCCCCGGAGGGGAGCCCGGCGCGGAGCCGGTCGATCGTCTTGCCGACCGCCCTGCTCGACGGATCGGCTCTCGGGATCGCCTGCACGAGCACGAGACCGCTCCCGCCCGGCCGGGGCGGCAGGACGCGCGCGACGCCGGGATCACGGCTGGCCACCGCGACGACCGCCTCCGCCTGCCGGCGCGGCGCGACGATCTGCAGCGCTCCCGGCGCGCCGACGCCGAATGCTCGCTGCACGAGCGTGTAGCCGACACGGGATCCGTCGTCCGGCGGCACGACCGTGATCGACGGCATCCCGGTTCTCAGTCCGAAGATCGGAAGCGCCAGCGCCACGAGCAGGAGCGTCGCCGCCGAGCCGAGCAGGTAGGGGCGGCGCCACAGGCGCTCGCCCCAGCGGGCGAAACGGGCGGAGCGGTGCTCGCCTGAGTGCACCCAGCGAAGCGGCAGGGCGTCGACCCTCGGGCCGAGCTTCGCGAGCACGGCGGGCAACAACGTCAGCGTCGCGGCGAGTACGAAGACGACGCTCAGCATGATCCCGAGCGACATCGAGCGGAACGCCGGGCTCGGCACGAGCATGACCGCCGACAGCGAGACGAGCACCGTCAGCCCGGAGAAGAGAACCGCCTTGCCGGCGGTGTCCATGGTCACGGCGACCGCGTCGCCGACGTCGAGCCTCGAGCCGAAGAAGGCGCCGCGGAAGCGGTTGACCACGAACAAGGCGTAGTCGATCCCGAGCGCGAGGGCGAACATGAGCGCGAAGTTCATCGCCCAGATCGAGATCTCGAAGCCGTGCGTCAAGACGGTGAGCAGGCCGGCCGAGGCGACGAGGCCGAGGATCGTCAGGAGCAGCGGCAGCCCCGCGGCGACGAGCGAGCCGAAGGCGAGCACGAGGATCGCCATCGTCACCGGCCAGGAGAAGAGCTCCGATCGCATCATCGCGTCGCGGTTCGCGCTGTTGAAGTCGCTCCACATCCCGGAAGCCCCGGTCAGCGAGACGCTCACGCCGGCCGCTCCGGCGTCGCTCAGGCGCGACGTGAGCGCGTCGGCGGCGGCGACCATCGCCGTCGGGTCTCCCTTCGCCGCGGCCGTCACCACGGCCGTGCGCCGGTCGGCGGAGATGCTCGACCCGGCGCGCGGCGGCTCGACCGAGGCGACCTGCGGGCTGGCGCGGAGGATCCGCTCCACGCGCGCGAGCGTCCGCCGGAACGTCGGCGCGTCGACCGTCTCCCTCGAGGAGTGGACGACCACCTGGAGCGCGGAGCTGGAGAGGCCGGCCAGGTGGGCCTGGATCAGGTCGCGCGCCTGGACCGACTCGGAGCCGTTTGCCTGCCAGCCGGCGCCGGAGAGCGCCGTCTCCACCCTCGGCGCGAACACTCCCAGCCCGACGGCGACGATCGCCCACGCGAGCGCGACCGCTCGCACGTGATCGGCGGCGAAGCGGCCGAGCCGGCCGAGGGGCCCGACGGTGGCGGCTGAAGCGAGCGGGGTCGCGACAGGGGTCGCGAGCGCGGCGATGTCGCTCACCAGCCGCACCTCCGCTCGAGGGCGGCGAGCCGCTCGAGTACGACCGACGCGGGACACGCTCCCACGCTCACGTAGAGCCACTGATTCAGCCCCACGAAGACCGCCAGCAGGACGAACCAGGGGCTGACGAGCAACACGAGCACCGCGCTCAGCAGCGTCATCGAGCCGGCGAGCGCGAAGAGCGCGCGCTCGAGTGGCCAGGCGGGTCGCATCATCGGCTCGCTCCTTCGACGAGCTCGTGCAGCGCCCGCAGCTGACGCTGCACCGAGCCGCAGACCTGCTCGCAGAGCGCGAAGACGCCCTCGTCGACGATCCGGTAGTAGACGTGGTTGCCCTCCTTGCG
>JADGHP010000192.1 GCA_019683855.1 Thermoleophilia bacterium | reverse complement strand
CGCCGCGTCCACGCCGCCCGCCCCGCCGGCCGGGAGCGGCAGCGCGGCGACGAGGTAGCCGGTCGCGTAGGCGAGCACGAGCGAGGCGAGCCCGAGCTGCACGCCGAACGCCCGCAGGCCCGCCCAGAGGCAGAGCACGTCGCCGGCCCAGTAGAGCGCGGCGCCGCCGACGCCGAGTCCCGGCGTCGCGGCCCGGCGCGTCAGCAGCAGCCGCACGAGGCGAACGGCGCGCACCGCCGTCGCGAACAGGCGGCGGATCCGGCCTCCCCGCTCGGCGGCGAGGCGCGCGTAGCGGCGCTCCGCGGTCACCCAGAACGCCGCGGCGAAGCAGAGCGGCACGACCGCGAGCCACGGCGCGAGCACCCCCCAGGGAGCGCCCCGGTCGACGCCGAGCGCGAGCGCGGCCGCGGCGGCCGTCGCCGCGCCGCCGAGCACCGCCCACTCGAGCGTGTTCAGCCCGATCACGCGCGCAAGCGCGTCGCGCGGCGGGGCGCCGGCGCGACGCAGCGCCCAGTAGTCGACCGCGAGGGTGCCGGCGCCGGTGGCGAGCACCATCGCGCCGAAGCCGGCGGCCACGATCCGGAGCGTCGAGCGCACCGACAGCCGCGGCCCGTCGTCGACGGCGGCCGACTCGCGGTACGCGATCACGTAGCCGACGTAGGCGAGCACCTCGCCGGCGAGGCAGAGCGGCAGCCACAGCGCCTCGGCGTCGCGCAGCTCGTGCAGCAGCCGTGCGTAGCTCGCCGCCTTGCCGATCGCGGTCGCGACGCCGACCGCGAGGACGACGCCGATCGCGACGACGCCCAGCACGCGCCGCGTGTTCTGCCGCTGCGACTCGAGCGGCTCGGCCGACTCGACATGCACGCGCCTCATCTTCGCCGACTTTGGAAACCTTCCGTCGACATGAAGGTCTACGTCACGGGTGCGAGCGGGTTCGTCGGCGGGCACGTCGCGCGCGAGCTCGCCGAGCGCGGCGCCGAGGTGCGGCGCGAGCGCGTCGACCTCCTCGACGGGGCGGGGCTCGAGCGCGTCCTGCGCGGCTGCGACGCGGTCGTCCACGTCGCCGCCCTCTACAGCTACGACGCCGACCCGAAGCGGATGGAAGCGGTGAACGTCGAGGGGACGCGGCGGCTGCTCGACGCGGCCGCGCGCGCCCGGGTGCGCCGGATCGTGCACACGAGCACGTCGGGCACGTGCGGCCCCGTTGCCGGGCGCGCGGCGACGGAGGCGGACGCGCCGCCCGCGTGGGAGCTGACGGTGCCGTACAAGCGCACGAAGCTGCGCGCCGAGCAGCTCGTGCTCGAGGCGGCGAAGGCGGGGCTCGACGCCGTGGTGGTCAACCCGACGACGCCGGTCGGGGACGGCGACCGCAAGCCGACGCCGACCGGCGCGATGGTGGCGGGGGTCGCGCGCGGCCGCCTCCGCGCCTACATGGCGGGAACGGGGTTGAACGTCGTCGATGTCCGCGACGTGGCGGTCGGGCACGCGCTCGCGCTCGAGCACGGTCGTCGCGGCGAGCGCTACCTGCTCGGCGGCGTGAACCTGTCGCTGCGAGAGCTGTTCGCCGCGATCGCCGCGATCGCGGGCCGGCCAGCGCCGCGCGTGCGGGTCCCGTACGCAGTCGCGCGGGCGGCGGCGCTCGTCGGGCTCGTGAACCGCAACGAGGTGCGGCTGGCGCGGCTGCCGATGTTCTTCGACTCGTCCAAGGCGAGACGGGAGCTCGGCTACCGACCCGGGCCGGTCGAGCCCGCGCTCGCGCGAGCGGTGCACGAGGTGCTCGCGCCCGGGCGGCCGAGCCTCCTCGAGGTCTACCTCTCCAGGGCGCGCGAGATCCGCAGCGCCACCGCGGCGAGCGCGGAGCCCGCGATCCCGTCCAGGATGTAGTGGTTCGCGGTCGCGACGACCGTCCCGAAGACGGCCGGCGGATAGACGACGCCGAGCGCGCGCACGATCGGCGAGCGCGCCGTCTGCGCCATCCCGACGCCGGTGACGACGGCGAAGGCGAGGTGGATGCTCGGCATCGCCGCGATCGGGTTGTAGAGGCGGACGACGAGCCCCGAGTCGAGATCGACGAGCTCGCTCACGGTGTCGACGAAGTGGTCGAGGGCGCGCGGCGGGTCGCAGGGGAAGAGCAGGAACACGGGGCAGGCGCCGAGCAGCGACAGCGCCGCCGCGCGGCGGAGCCGGTGGAACGACGGGTCGCGCCGGCGGTAGAGGAGCGCGAGCCAGCCGACGGTGAGCACGACGTTCAGGGTCACGTACGAGACGTTGAGGACGGCGAGCAGGCGCGGGCGGCGCAGCAGCAGCGCCTGGACGCGGGGCTCGACGTGGATGCCGAGCCGCTCCTCGAGGTCGCACACCCGCCGCGCGTTGCGAGCGGCGCGCTCGCGGCCGCGGGCGTTGACGACGAGCGCTCGGACGCCGAGGTACGCCGCGTAGGCGCCGAGCCCGATCGCCACCTCGCGACGACCGCTGAAGCGCCTCATGCGGCGACCGGCTCCCGCGCGCTCCGGTACTCCCGCTCGAGCCGCGAGAGATCGCGGCCGCCCGCGGCCCGGCGCGCCTCGGCGAGGCGTCCCGCCCGCACCGCGGGGTCGTCCAGTTCCGGCTCGTAGGGGCGTCCCTGCTCGCGCGCCTCCTCGACGTCGGCCGCAAGACGGGCCTCCGGGTCGGCCCCGTCGGCGAGCGCCGCCGCGAGCGAGGAGCCGACGGTGAGCGGCGTCGTCCGGCGCAGCAGGTCGAGCACCTCGTCGGGGTCGGAGCGCGGGGCGACGGGCTCACCGACGCCGAGGTACGCCCGGGGTCGTCCGCGGACGAGCGGATCGTAGGCGGGCGCGACCGGGACGAGCGAGCGCGGCGCCCCGCGGCGGACGAGCGCAGCGACGCCGGACATGAGAGGTCCGACCGTGCCGTCGGGCGAGGGGCGTCCCTCGGGACAGATGAGCAGCGGGCGTCCGGCGCGCAGGACGTCGACGAGCTCGCGGAAGTCCGCCGCGGCGCCGGCGCGGCGCGCGCGCCACCACTCCTCCGCCGTCCCCTCCGGCAGCTCGGCCTGCTCGGTGACGCGCCAGAGGAGGTCGGCGTAGTCGCCCGAGAGCACGTCGCGGCCGAGCCGCGGCGTCCGACCGAGACGCTGCGCCCGCACGAGCAGCGGCGCGAGCAGCGACGGCGGCAGGAGCGCCTCGAGCGGCTCGTCCGGGTGGTCGCGCAGGA
>JADGHP010000191.1 GCA_019683855.1 Thermoleophilia bacterium | reverse complement strand
CTCGTCACCGGCGGGGCCGGCTTCATCGGCTCGAACCTCGTGCGCGCCCTGCTCGAGCGCGGCGACGAGGTGCGCGTGCTCGACAACTTCTCGACCGGCAACCGCGCGAACCTCGAGGGGCTCGACGTCGAGATCGTCGAGGGGGAGCTGCGCAGCTACGAGCGCGTCCACAACTCGATGCGCGGCGTCGAGATCGTCTACCACCTCGGCGCGCTCGGCTCCGTGCCTCGCTCCGTCCAGGACCCGCTCACCTCGAGCGCCGTCAACGTGGAGGGCACGCTCAACGTCCTGCTCGCGGCGCGCGACGAGGGCGTCCGCCGCGTCGTCTTCTCCTCCTCCACCTCCGTCTACGGCTCGAGCCGGAACCTGCCGACCCGCGAGGACGAGCCGCCCGACCCGATCTCCCCCTACGGGGTCGCGAAGCTCGCCGCCGAGCGCTACTGCATCAGCTTCAGCCGCGTCTACGACTCGTTCGAGTCGGTCGTGCTGCGCTACTTCAACGTCTTCGGGCCGCGGCAGAGCCCGTTCTCGCAGTACGCGGCGGTGGTGCCGCTCTTCGTGACGCGGATCGCGGCCGGCGAGCCGGTCGAGATCCACGGCGACGGCGAGCAGTCGCGCGACTTCACCTACGTCGGCAACGTCGTCGACGCCACCATTCGCGCCGGCTACGCCGAGGGAGCGAGCGGCGAGATGTTCAACGTCGCCGCCGGCGCTCCCGCGAGCGTGAACGAGATCGCGGACACGATCGGCAAGATCCTCGGCAAGCCGGTCGAGCGCCGCCACCTGCCGCCGCGCCCGGGCGACATCCGCGACTCGTGGGCCGACCTGTCGAAGGCCGAGCGCGTCCTCGGCTACCGGCCGCAGGTCGGGCTCGAGGAAGGGCTGCGCCGCACGATCGAGCACCTGCTCGGCTGACGCGGGGAACCGCGCGGATCCCCCGCGCCAGCCGCGAGCGCCGCGCCTACCCGCGCGGCAGCGTTCGGAAGGTGTTCCAGGCGGGCTTGTGCTTGCCGGTGACCGTCTCCAGGCCCGACTGCCAGCCGCCGAGGTTCGGCTCGTCGCGGATCAAAAGCCAGAGGAACATGTCGACCCGCGGCATCGAGCGGGCGAGCGTCACCGCCTGCTTCATGTAGAGCGCCTGGTTGCGCCAGCTCGTCCCCCAGATCGTCCTGTCCGGCGGGTTGGTCTGGTAGCCGTACTCGGTGATCCAGAGGTGCTTGGGGCCGTAGAGCTTCGTGAGCAGGCGCTGGAGCACGCCGAGGTTCCCCATCTGGATCCGCCGGGCGGTCTTGCCCTTGGGCACGTAGAAGGGCGACTCACCGCCCGAGGACGAGTACGGGTTGTGCGCGTACGCGTCGAACGGCCCCATGCCCGCCTTCTTCGCGGCGGTGAGGAACGTGATCGGGTCGACCGAGGGCCGGCTCGAGCGCGGCGCGTCGTTTCCCTTCGGGTCGGTGACCCCGCAGGCGACCCGCTCGCCCGGGATGGGGCCGCGCTCCGGCGAGATCAGCACGGAGTGGACGCCCCGGTAGACGGCGTTGCAGATCTTCGCGTACTGCACCGCGCTCCAGACCACCCACTTGCCGCCGACCCGCTTGTACTGCGGCGCGAGCCAAATCGGGTTGTTCGGCTCGTTCCACGCCGTCCAGAGGTTCACCTGCGGCAGCGGGCCGAAGCTCGGCCCGATGCCGAGCGAGGGCTGAGCCTGCCAGGAGGGCGGCGTCCAGTAGCCGCTGTAGCGCTCCGCGGCGGCGTACGCGAAGTCCTGGAGCGCCTTCATGTCCGTGGGCGGGTGGGTGCGCGGCTGGCCGCCGTTCGCCCACCCGGGGGTGAAGAGGATCGAGAACACGACCTTGATGCCGTAGGTGTGCGCGTACTGGACGAGCCGGTCGTAGAGCGCCCAGTTGTAGGCGGGGTCGCCGGGATCGGTGGGATCGGTCGGCTTGCGGTTCGCGACCGCCCACTTGGTGCCGCCCCAGTAGAGGTTCACGCGCAGCACCTGCGCCCGCAGCGTCTTCAGCGTCTTGAAGGCCTGCGCGGGATCGCCGTAGAGCGTGGCCTGCTCGTCGTTGATCCCGATCAGCATGTGCGGAGAGCGCACCACCGCCCGCTTCGCCGGCGCGGCGGCGGCGTGGTGCGTGGTCGGTGCGGCGTGCTTGCCGGGGCTCGCGGCCGCGGCCTGCACGGCGAGGCCCGCGGCGGCGCCCCCGGCCGCCGCGACGGAGACGATGCGTCTAGACACTCAGTGACTCCCGTTGGTTCGCTTGCAGGATGCGCCGCAGCCCGTCCTCGAGCGTGACCTGCGGCTCCCAGCCCAGCAGCTGCCGGGCTCTCGTGATGTCCGGCTGCCGGACCTGCGGGTCGTCGACCGGCAGGGCCTCGAACACGATCTCGCTCTTCGAGCCCGTGACCCTGATCACCGTCTTCGCCAGCTCGAGCAGCGACAGCTCCTGCGGGTTGCCGAGGTTGACCGGCAGGTGCTCCCCGCTGCGCGCGAGGAGGACCAGCCCGCGGATCAGGTCGTCCACGTAGCAGAAGCTCCGCGTCTGCGACCCGTCCCCGAACACGGTGAGCGGCTCGTTGGCGAGCGCCTGGCGAAGGAACGTCGGGATCGCCCGCCCGTCGTGCGGGCGCATGCGGGGACCGTAGGTGTTGAAGATGCGGACGATGCACGTGTCCACGCCCTGCTGGCGGTGGTAGGCCATCGTCAGCGCCTCCGCGTAGCGCTTCGCCTCGTCGTAGACGCCGCGCGGCCCGATCGGGTTGACGTTGCCCCAGTAGGTCTCCGGCTGCGGGTGCACCGCCGGGTCGCCGTAGACCTCGCTCGTCGAGGCGAGCAGGAACCGAGCCCGCTTGAACTTCGCGAGGCCGAGCGCGTTGTGCGTCCCGTACGAGCCGACCTTGAGCGTCTGCAGCGGCAGCCGCAGGTAGTCGATCGGGCTGGCCGGGCTCGCGAGGTGGTAGACGAAGTCGACGGGCTCCTCGATCTCCAGGTGCCGCGTCAGGTCGTGGTTGACGAAGACGAAGTTCTCGCCCCGCAGGTGCTCGACGTTCTGGAGCGAGCCCGTCTCGAGGTTGTCCACGCAGATGACGCGGTAGTCCTGCGCGACGAGGTAGTCGCAGAGGTGGGAGCCGAGGAACCCCGCCCCTCCGGTGACGACCGCGGTCGGCATCGGCTCGATGCTAGCGGCGCCTCCGGCGAGCGGCCGCGGTCCTTACGAAGGCTTTACGGC
>JADGHP010000190.1 GCA_019683855.1 Thermoleophilia bacterium | reverse complement strand
CGCTCGCGGTAGACGATCCGGCCGCGGCCGAGGTCGTACGGGGAGAGCTCGACGCGCACCCGGTCGCCGGGGTTGATCCGGATCCGGTAGCGCCGCATCTTGCCGGACGTGTAGCCGAGCGTCTCGTGGCCGTTGTCGAGCCCGATGCGGTACATCCCGGAGCGGAACGACTCGAGCACCTCGCCCTCGACCTCGACCTTCGCCTCCTTGCCGGCCACGTCGCCTCCCTCGGCGTCGATGATGGGTAGCCGGGGCGCGCGGAGAGCGCGCCCTTCGGCTACGCGACGAGCTGGACGTTCTGGGCCTCGGGGCCCTTGTCCCGCTCGGTCTGGTCGAACGCGACCTTCGCGCCCTCGGGGAGCGACTTGAAGCCGTCGCCCGCGATCGCGCTGAAGTGGACGAACACGTCCTTGCCGCCGGCGTCGGGGGTGATGAAGCCGTACCCCTTCGCGTCGTTGAACCACTTGACGGTTCCGGTTGCCATGAAAAACACCTCCCTCCACGGAGCTCTAGAACGGGCAGGGGAGGCGCCTGAGCGGCGCAACCGTACTCGCTCGTGTGCCCGACCACCCTAGCAGCGCGAGGCACGGCTCCGTCGGAGCGGAGTCGCGGACGCGCCGCCGGAACGCGACGGTTCCCGCTTGAGATCCGCGCGGTAGGCGTGCAAGACTGCGTCGTCTCGCTGCGGCGACGGGGCAGAGTCTCCTCGGGCCACGGCTTGCCGAGGTCAGGATTCTCTCGGCTCCGTCGTCGCGGACTTGCTGCTCAGCGTCCCACCGGCAGGCGCTCGCCCAGGAGGCGGGCGCGCAGCGGCTCGCGTCGAGTCACGCCTCCCCGCTCGCCCTGCGTCGGCCTCGAGCCACGACGGGGATTCGAGCAGACGCTCGGCGAGACGGGATTCGACCTTGGCCCGGGGAGGGTACGGACCTCCGCACGTGCCCGCGACGCGCCCGCGGGGCGACGATGGGGGCCGTGGAGGCCGCCGCGCAGACCGTCAGCCGCCCGCGGCGTCGGCACGCGGCCACGGCCTCGCCGGCCCACGGCGCCCTCGACGTGGACGTGCTCGCCGACCGGCGGGGGCCCGGGCGCGCGCGCCGCTGGCGCCACGCAGCACGACGCCGGCCGACCTCTCGTACCGCTTCGGGCCGGGCGGCGGCCAGCCGATGCGCATCCTCGTCGCCACCGACCAGTGGTTCCCCGACCGGCTCGGCGGCGTCGCGCGCGTCGCCGCGAGCACGGCGACGGAGCTCGCCGCCCGCGGCCACGACGTCGAGGCGATCGCGCCGCGGAGCGACTCCCGCGCCCGCGTGTCCGTGGAGGACGGCGTCACGGTGCGGCGCGTCCTCCCGCGCGGCGGCCTGCCGAAGACGGTGACCGACGCCGTCGCCACGCTCGCCGCCGCGCGCCGGGGCCGACGCTCGTTCGACGTCGCGCTCGCGCACGTGAGCCCGGCGGCGTGCGGCCTGCTCGCGTCGAGGCTCGGGGCGCCGCTCGTCCTCGTCTACCACTCCTCCGAGCTCCAGGAGGTGCGCTACCGGCGGCAGCGGAAAGGCGTGCGCTACCGCGCCAGGTCGTACCTGCTCGAGGGCGCGCTCGCCCTGCTGGAGCGGACGGCGGCGCTGCGGGCGCAACGGGTGCTCGTCCTGAGCGAGTACACGCGCGGGCTCTTGGGAGCCGAGCGGCCCGCCGCGCTCTCCCGAGCCTCGCGCGTCGAGGTCGGCGTCGACCTCGGGCGCTTCTCGCCCGGCGCAGGCAGGGAGGCCGCCCGCGCGCGGCTTGGCATCGCCGACGGGCCGCCGCTGCTCGTCACCGTGCGGCGCCTCGTGACCCGGATGGGGCTGGAGGAGCTCGTGCGCGCGGTCGACGAGCTCCGGCGCACGACGCCGGTGCGCCTCGCCATCGTCGGCGGCGGATCGCTCCGGCCCCGGCTCGAGGAGGCGGTGCGCGCGCTCGGCCTCGAGGAGACGGTGACGCTCGTCGGCCGCGTCCCGGACGCGGCGCTTCCCGACTGGTACCGCGCGGCCGACCTGTTCGTGCTGCCGACGGTCGCGTACGAGGGGTTCGGCCTCGTCACGGCCGAGGCGCTCGCCTGCGGCACGCCGGTGGTCGGGACGGCGGCCGGCGCCACCCCGGAGCTGCTCGCTCCCCTCGACCGGCGGCTGATCGTCGAGACAGCCGAGCCGTCGGCGCTCGCCGCCGGGATCCGCGCCGGGCTCCACCTGGCCGATCCCGCCCTCCGCGCCCGCTGCCGCAGCTACGCGTGCGAGCGCTTCGACTGGAAGCGCGCGATCGAGAGCTGGGAGCGGGCGCTCGAGCAGGCGGTGTCCGACGCCTCGCGAGCCGCGCGCGCCCACGCAGAGCGACGGGCGACCGCGCGACCGTGACGGTCATGCTCGGCTCGCTGCGGCGTCACGCCCGCGCTCTCGCGAAGGAGACCCTCTACGCCCTCGTCCGGGCGTCCGGGCTCGCCCGGCTCGTCCAGCGCCTCGTCGGGCCGAGCCGGGTCGGCATCCTCGTCTATCACCATCCGCGCCCCGAGGTGCTCGACCGGCACCTCCGCTACCTGCGCACGGTCGGCCACGCGATCCCGCTCGACACGCTCGTCGAGGGCCTGCGGCGCCGCGACTTCTCCCGCATCCCGCCGCGGAGCGTCGTCGTGACGATCGACGACGGCCACCGCTCGAACCGGGAGCTGCTCGACGTGCTCGCCCGGCACGGCGTCGTGGCCACGATCTTCCTCTGCACCCGGATCGTGGGCACCCGGCGGCGCTTCTGGTGGACCGCGCTCGACCCCTCCGAGACGCGCCGGCTGATGCGCGTGCCGAACTCCGAGCGCGAGCGCCACCTGCGCGAGCGCCTCGGGCTCGCGCCCGAGGACGAGGTGGAGGAGCGGCAGGCGCTGAGCTTCGAGGAGCTGGCCGAGATGGCGCAGCTCGCCGACTTCGAGCCGCACACGCGCTTCCACCCGATCCTGCCCCTCTGCGACGAGACCGAGTGCCGGAAGGAGATCGTGGGCTCGAAGCGCGATCTCGAGCGACTGCTCGGGCGGCCGTGCCGCCACTTCGCCTACCCGAACGGCGCTCACACCGAGCGCGAGGTGGAGATCGTACGCGCCGCCGGGTTCGCCTCCGCGCGCACGATCGAGCACGGCTGGAACGGGGTCGACACGGATCCCTACCGCCTGAAGGTGCTCGGGATCGACGACACCGCCTCGATCAACGCCCTCGCCGCGCACCTGGCGGGG
>JADGHP010000189.1 GCA_019683855.1 Thermoleophilia bacterium | reverse complement strand
GACTACGTCGAGGAGCCGTGGGGCTCGACGGCGCTCGCCGCGGCGGAGCAGATCGCGCGCGAGGGCGCCTCGCCGGAGCTGGTCGAGCTGGCGCGCGCGGCGATCGAGCGGGTGGCGGCGCGCTCGGAGCTGCTGGAGCTCGTCGAGGACGAGGACGAGTGGCGCCGCCGCATCGACGACCTGCGCGAGCGGCTCGGCTAAGGCGGCAGGCCGCCCGACGTCGCCCCGACCGGACCAGTCCGTGACGGACATGGCCGAGGGCGCGGCGCCTCCTGGACCCATCCCAAACCCCCACCCACCCGGGGTTTGGAGGGGAGTGTAGGGCCGGGCTCGTCGCGGAGGGGTCGAGACTTCGTCGCGAGAGCGTGACGATTCGTGCACAGCCCGCGCGAGCACTACGCTGAGCCGCGATGCAGCGCTGCGCGACGGGCTGGGAGCGGCGATGAGGCTCGGCCAGGAGCTCCGCCGGCTTGCACGCCACTCCGCGATCTACGGCCTGGGCGGGCTCGTCTCGCGCATCCTGGCGACGCTCCTCCTGCCCCTCTACACGCACTACCTGCCCACCGACGCGTACGGGCGCGTCGAGACGATCACCGCCGCCACCGCCGTCCTCGCGATCGTGCTCCAGATGGGGATCTCGACCGCGTTCTTCCGCTTCTACTTCGACACGAGGGAGCCGGCGGAGCGGCTCACGGTCGTCCGCACGTCCTTCTGGTTCACGATGGCCACCTCCACGGTCGGCCTCGCCCTCGGGCTCGTCTTCGCGAGCCCGGTCAGCCACTGGCTCGGCCTCGGCCACGATCCGAGCCTCGTCCGCGCCGGCGCGGTCGGCCTGTGGGCGCAGACGAACTACCAGCAGCTCACCTCGCTCTTCCGCGTCGAGCAGCGCTCCGTGCAGTACGCGATCGCGAGCGTCGTCAACGTGCTCGTCACGGTGGCCGCGATGGTCGTCTTCGTCGCGGTCTTCCACTGGGGCGCGCTCGGGCTCGTCGTCGGCAACTTCACCGGGACGCTGATCGTGTACGCGGCGCTCCTCGCCTACCGGACGGAGCAGCTCGGGCTCGAGTTCGACCGCGGGCTGTTCCGGCGGATGCAGCGCTTCGGGATGCCGCTCGTGCCCTCCGCGCTCGCCCTGTGGGCGATCAGCTTCGTCGACCGCCAGTTCCTCGTCTGGTTCAAGGACCTGAGCGAGGTCGGCGTCTACTCGGTCGCGATCAAGGTCGCCTCGATCATCACCTTCGTCATGGTCGCGTTCCGGACGGCCTGGCCGGCGTTCGCGTACTCGATCGAGGACGATCGCGAGGCGCGACGCACGTACTCGTTCGTGCTCACCTACCTGCTCGCCGCCGTCTCGTGGGTCGCGCTCGCCCTGGGGGCGCTCGCCCCGTGGTGGGTGCGGCTCCTCACGTCGCGGCCCGGCTACCTGCGCGCCGAGAAGGGAGTCGCCCTGCTCGCGTTCGCCTTTGCCCTCTACGCCGGCTACACGGTGCTCGCCATCGGCAGCGGCCGCGCCCGCCGGACGCAGCTCAACTGGGTGGTGACGGGCGCCGGCGCTCTCGTCAACGTCGGCCTCAACTTCTGGCTCGTGCCGGCCTACGGGATGGTCGGCGCCGCCATCGCGACGCTCGCCGCTTACGCGGCGCTCTTTCTCGGCATGACCCTCTACGCTCAGAGCGTCTACCCGGTGCCCTACCAGTGGCGGCGGGTGGGCACGGTCCTCGCCGCGGGTGCCGGCCTGACCCTCGCGGCGCGCGTGCCGCACCTGCCGCTCGTGCCGTCGGCCCTGCTCGTCCTCGCCTACCCGCTCGCGCTCGCAGCGCTCGGCTTCTACCTGCCCGCGGAGCGGAAGCGGCTGCGCCGGCTCGTCCCGACCCTGCTGGCCCGCTAGCGAAGCGCCCTCAACGCGACGACGTCGTCCTCCGACGGCTCCCAGGCGCCGGCCGCAGCGTTGGCGCGCACCTGCTCGGGACGGGTCGCGCCGGCGATGACCGACGTCACCGCCGGCATCGCGAGCAGCCCGCCGACGGCGACCTCGAGCAGCGAGACGCCGCGCTCGTCGGCGAAGCGGCGGAGCGCGTCGACGCAATCGAACGCCTCGTCGGTCAGCCAGTCGGGACGCTGCGCGAGCCGGCCCTCGGTCGGCTCGACCCCGCGGACGTACTTGCCGGTGAGCAGACCGCCCTCGAGCGGGAAGTACGGGAGGACGCCGATGCCGAGCCGTTCGCAGGCTGGCAGCAGATCGTCCTCCGCCTCGCGCCGCACGAGGGAGTAGCGGTTCTGCGCGGCGACGAAGCGCGCGAGGCCGCGGTCGCGGGCGACGCGGTCGGCCTCTTCGATCTGCGCCACGTCGAAGTTGGACGAGCCGACGAAGCGCACCTTCCCTTCCCGGACGAGCTCGTCGAGCGCCCCGAGCGTCTCCTCGATCGGCGTGCCCGGGTCGGGCTCGTGCATCTGGTAGACGTCGATCACGTCGGTGCGCAGCCGCCGCAGCGAGCCCTCGACCGCCCAGCGAACGTACTCGCGCGAGCCGCGCCGCTCCGACGGGCGGTCGTCCATCGGCTTGCCGAACTTGGTCGCGATCACGACCCGATCGCGCCGCCCCTCGAGCGCCCGACCGATGAACTCCTCGCTCGCGCCCTGCCCGTAGATGTCGGCGGTGTCGAAGAGCGTGATGCCGACGTCGAGGGCGGCGTCGATCACCGCCCGGGTCTGCTCGTAGTCGCAGCGGGTGCCGAAGTTGTTCGTCCCCAGGCCGACCACGGACACGACCGGACCGCCCTGGCCGAGTGTTCTCGTGCGCATGGTTGCGACGCTATACCCCGGCCGGCGGTCTCCGCGCCAGATGGCCGCGGGCGCGCATGCGCATCACGACCTCGCCGCGCTGGTTGACGAGCTCGTGCTCGCCGACGATCGTGCCCCGGCCGGGGTGTCGCTCCGACGGCCACGCGTCGACGATGCGGCTGCGGCCGGTGAGGACGTCTCCCGGCCGCACCGGGACGAGCCAGCGCAGCTCCTCGACGCCCGGCGAGCCCATGCTCGCGCTCCCGAGGAGCTGCGAGCGCACGAACAACCCCATGGAGAGCGCCGCAGTGTGCCAGCCGCTCGCGATCAGCCCGCCGAAGGGGCCTTCCGCCGCGGCGACCGGATCGACGTGAAGAGGCTGCGGGTCGAACTCGCGCGCGAAGCGCACGATCTCCTCCTCGGTCACCTCGACGCTGCCGTGCACCGCCTCGGTCCCGACCGGGAAGTCCTCCCAGTAGCG
>JADGHP010000018.1 GCA_019683855.1 Thermoleophilia bacterium | reverse complement strand
CCCGCGGCTCTTGGCGGCGCGCGTGCCCTGGCGGTGCGCGTTCATCTCCGCGCGCACGGTCTCGTGCACGAGGTGCGGCTTCACCTCGGCGCCGAAGACGGCCTCCTCGAGCGAGACGTCCTCGGCGCCGCCGAGCAGCGGTGCCTTCAGCGCGGTCACGAGTGCGGCCTCTCAGAACGTGCGGCGTCCCGAGACCGCGGCTTCCGGTGAAACGTCGCGAGACGCCGCACTAGCTCATCTCCCTGATCTCGAGCAGCCCGTTCTTGGGGCCGGGGACGGCGCCCTTGACGAGCAGCAGGTTCCGCTCCGGATCGACGGAGTGCACGGTCAGCCCGACCTGGGTCACCCGCTTCGCGCCCATGTGACCGGCCATGCGCAGGCCCTTGAGCACGCGGGACGGCGTGGCGGAGGCGCCGATCGAGCCCGGCTTGCGGATGTTGTGCGAGCCGTGCGTGACCGGGCCGCGGCCGAAGCGGTGCCGCTTCACGGTGCCCTGGAAGCCCTTGCCGATCGATACGCCCGAGACCTTGACCTTGTCGCCGGGCTGGAAGATCGAGACGGTGACGCTCCCGCCCTGCACCGCCTCGGCGAAATGGCCCCGGAACTCGACCAGGTGCCGGTACGCCTGCTGGATGCCGTGCTTGGCGAGGTGGCCACGCTCCGGCTTGGTGATCTTCCGCTCCGCGACCGGCTCCCAGGCGAGCTGGACGGCCTCGTAGCCGTCGACCTCCGGGGTGCGCACCGCGACGACCGGGCACGGACCCGCCTCGATCACCGTGACCGGGGTCACGCCGCCGCTCTCCTCGTCGAAGAGCTGCGTCATGCCGATCTTCTTGCCGAGCAGGCCTTTCACAGCTTGATCTCGATATCGACGCCTGCGGGCAAATCGAGCCGCATCAGCGAGTCCACCGTCTTCGGGGTCGGCGAGTGGATGTCGATCAGCCGCTTGTGCGTGCGCACCTCGAAGTGCTCGCGCGAGTCCTTGTCCTTGAACGGGGAGCGGATCACGCAGTAGACGTTCTTCTCGGTGGGCAGGGGCACGGGGCCGGTGATGGTGGCGCCGGTGCGCTGGGCCGTGTCCACGATGTCGCGCGCGGACCGATCCACCTGCTGGTGGTCGTAGCCCTTGAGCCTGATGCGGATCTTCTGCTGCGGCACCGGCGCCCTCCTCTCACTCGCTCGCGGGTTGCTACTTGACGATCTCGGTGACGACGCCGGCGCCGACCGTGCGTCCGCCCTCGCGGATCGCGAAGCGCAGACCCTGATCCATGGCGATCGGCTGAATCAGCTCGATCTCCATGTTCGTGTTGTCGCCCGGCATGACCATCTCCTGGCCCTCCGGGAGCTTGATCGAGCCGGTGACGTCGGTCGTCCGGAAGTAGAACTGCGGCCGGTAGCCGTTGAAGAACGGCGTGTGGCGGCCGCCTTCCTCCTTCGAGAGGACGTAGACCTCGGCCTTGAAGTGCGTGTGCGGGGTGATCGAGCCGGGCTTGGCGAGCACCTGGCCGCGCTCGACCTCCTCGCGCTTGATGCCGCGCAAAAGCGCCCCCGCGTTGTCGCCCGCCTGGGCGAAGTCGAGCGTCTTCTGGAACATCTCGAGCCCGGTGACCACGGTCTTTTGCGTCTCCGGGTGGATGCCGACGATCTCGACCTCCTCCCCGACTGTGATCTTGCCCTGCTCGATGCGGCCCGTGACCACCGTGCCGCGGCCGGTGATCGTGAAGACGTCCTCGATCGGCATCAGGAACGGCTTGTCGACGTCGCGCTGAGGCTCCGGGATGTAGGTGTCCACGGCGTCCATCAGCTCGAGGATCTTCTGGCTCCACTCCGCGTCGCCCTCGAGCGCGCGCAAAGCGGAGACCTGGACGATGGGGATGTCGTCGCCGGGGAACTCGTAGCGGGAGAGGAGCTCGCGCACCTCCATCTCGACGAGCTCGAGCAGCTCCGGGTCGTCGACCATGTCGGCCTTGTTCAGGGCGACGACGATCGCCGGCACCTCAACCTGGCGGGCGAGCAGGATGTGCTCGCGCGTCTGCGGCATGGGGCCGTCGGCGGCCGAGACGACGAGGATCGCGCCGTCCATCTGCGCGGCGCCGGTGATCATGTTCTTGATGTAGTCGGCGTGCCCGGGGCAGTCGACGTGCGCGTAGTGGCGCTTCGCCGTCTCGTACTCGACGTGCGCGGTGTTGATCGTGATGCCGCGCTGCCGCTCCTCGGGCGCCTTGTCGATCTCCTCGAACGCGACGGCCCTGCCGCCGCCGTGCTCGGCGAGGACCTTGGTGATCGCGGCGGTCAGCGTCGTCTTGCCGTGGTCGATGTGACCGATCGTGCCGACGTTGACGTGCGGCTTCGTCCGCTCGAACTTCTGCTTGGCCATTGGTGGCTCCCTGTGCTCCTTCCTGACTAGACCTGAGCGTCGATGATCTCGCTCGCGATCGTCTGAGGGACTTCCTCGTAGCGATCGAACTGCATGGTGAAGTCGGCCCGTCCCTGCGTCATCGAGCGCAGGTCCGTCGCGTACCCGAACATCTCCGCGAGCGGGACGCTTGCCTTCACGACCTGGGCGTTGCCCACCTGGGTCATCGACTCGATCCGGCCACGGCGGCTCGAGAGGTTGCCCATCACGTCGCCGAGGTACTCCTCCGGCGTCGTCACCTCGACCGCCATCACGGGCTCGAGCAGCTTCGGCTTGGCCCGCTTCATCGCCTCCTTGAACGCCATCGAGCCGGCGATCTTGAAGGCGCGCTCGCTCGAGTCCACCTCGTGGTACGAGCCCTCCACGAGCTCGACCCTGACGTCGACCACGGGATAGCCGGCGAGGACGCCCGACCCCATGGCCTCCCGGATGCCCGCGTCGACGGCGGGGATGTACTCCTTGGGGATCTTGCCGCCGACGATCTTGTCGACGAACTCGTACCCCGCGCCCGGCTCCTGCGGGTAGATGCTGATCACCGCGTCGCCGTACTGGCCCGAGCCGCCCGTCTGGCGGACGAACCGGCCCTGCACGTTCTCGGCCGGCTTCGAGATCGTCTCGCGGTAGGCGACCTGCGGACGGCCGACGTTCGCGTCGACGTTGAACTCCCGCTTGAGGCGGTCGACGATGATCTCGAGGTGCAGCTCGCCCATCCCGCCGATGAGCGTCTGCCCCGTCTCCTCGTCGGTCGTGACCCGGAACGTCGGGTCCTCCTCGGCCAGACGCGCGAGCCCGGCGCTCAGCTTGTCCTGGTCCGCCTTCGACTTCGGCTCGACCGCGACGAAGATCACCGGGTCGGGGAAGGTCATGGACTCGAGCACGATCGGCGCCGCGTCGGCGGCGAGCGTGTCGCCGGTCGTCGTCCACTTGAGGCCGACCCCGGCCGCGATCTCGCCGGCGGCGATCTCCTCGCGCTCCTCGCGGTGGTTGGCGTGCATCTGCAGGATGCGGCCGATGCGCTCGGTCTTCCCGTTCGTCGTGTTGAGCACGCGATCGCCCGCCTTGAGGCGGCCCGAGTAGACGCGGAAGTAGGTCAGCTTGCCGACGTACGGATCCGACATGACCTTGAAGGCGAGCGCCGAGAACGGCTCGTCCGGAGACGCCTTCCGCTCCGCCGACTGCTCGGTGCTGGGGTCGATCCCCTGCACCGGTGGCATGTCGAGCGGGCTCGGCAGGTAGTCGACGACCGCGTCGAGCAGCGGCTGCACGCCCTTGTTCTTGAACGCGGAGCCGAGCAGCACCGGCGTGATCTCGTCGGCGAGGGTGCCGGCGCGCACCGCCCGCCTGATCATCTCGGGGGTGACGGCCGACTCGTCCTCGATGTACGCCTCGAGCACCTCGTCGTCGAAGTGGGAGATCGCGTCGATCAGCTGGTGGTGGTACTCGTGCGCCTGCTCGACGAGCTCCGCCGGGATCTCGAGCGTCTCGTACTGCTGGCCGAGCTCGTCCACGTAGACGATCGCCTGCATCTCGACGAGATCGACGACGCCGCGGAAGTTGTCCTCCACGCCGACGGGGATCTGGAGCGGCACCGGGTTGGCGCCGAGGCGCTCGCGCATCGACTGCACGGCGGCGAAGAAGTTCGCGCCCGTGCGGTCCATCTTGTTGATGAAGGCGATCCGCGGCACCTTGTACTTGTCGGCCTGCCGCCAGACGGTCTCCGACTGGGGCTGCACGCCCGCGACCGAGTCGAACACGGCGATCGCGCCGTCGAGCACGCGCAGGCTGCGCTCCACCTCGACGGTGAAGTCCACGTGCCCGGGCGTGTCGATGATGTTGATCCGGTGGCCGCGCCAGAACGCCGTCGTCGCGGCGGACGTGATCGTGATGCCCCGCTCCTGCTCCTGGGCCATCCAGTCCATCGTCGCGGCGCCCTCGTGGACCTCCCCCATCTTGTGGGTGCGGCCGGTGTAGTAGAGGATCCGCTCGGTCGTCGTGGTCTTGCCCGCGTCGATGTGGGCCATGATCCCGATGTTGCGGACGCGGTCGAGCCCGACGGCTGTCTCTTGGGTCTTGATGCTCAATGCTTCCTTTCCCTGCGTCTACCAGCGGTAGTGCGCGAAGGCCTTGTTCGCCTGCGCCATGCGGTAGACGTCGTCCTTGCGCTTGAACGCCCCGCCCTGCTGGTTGAGGGCGTCCAGGATCTCGTTCGCCAGCTTGGCGGCCATGCCCTTCTCGCGGCGCTCGCGCGCGTACGTCACGAGCCAGCGCACGGCGAGCGTGCGCGCCCGGCGTTGCGGCACCTCGACCGGAACCTGGTAGTTCGCGCCGCCGACCCGGCGGCTGCGCACCTCCAGCACCGGCGTCACCGTCTTCACGGCCTGCTCGAGCACCTCGACCGGCGGCCGGCCGGTCTTCGTGCCGACGGTCTCGAGCGCCTGGTAGACGATCTTCTCGGCGATCGACTTCTTGCCGTTGAGCATGACCTTGTTGATCACCTGCGTGACGAGCGGCGACCCGTACACGGGGTCCGGCGGGATCGGCCGGACCTGGATCTCGGCGCGGCGCGGCATCAGCTCCCCCGCTTCGCGCCGTACTTCGAGCGCGCCTGCTTCCGATCCGCGACGCCGCCCGTGTCGAGCGCGGCGCGGATGATCTTGTAGCGGAAGCCCGGCAGGTCCTTGACGCGGCCGCCGCGGACGAGCACAACCGAGTGCTCCTGCAGGTTGTGACCCTCGCCCGGGATGTAGGCGCCGATCTCCATGCCGTTCGTGAGCCGGACGCGCGCGACCTTCCGCAAAGCCGAGTTCGGCTTCTTCGGCGTGGTCGTGTACACGCGCGTGCAGACGCCGCGCTTCTGCGGCGAGCCGGCGAGCGCGGGCGTCTTCGTCTTCGCCTTCGGGGCCTTGCGGCCCTTCCGGACGAGCTGGTTCACGGTCGGCATGACTTCGCGTTCTCTCCCTTCACAAAGAGACGGCCGGCCGGGGTGGTGTGCCCCCTGCCAACCGCCCGCGGCATGGTAGCGGAGGCGTACGGGAGCGTCAAACAGGCCCTCCTGCGCGAAATACCGTTTTCGAACCGTAGCCACGCCCGGGGCGCCTCACTACAGTGAGACGGCCGGCCCCCGGCCGGACCCTCCTACGCGTGGGATGAACCAGCTGCTCATCGCCATCTCTGCGGCCCTCGGCGCGGGCGTCGTCCTCCTCGGGGCGCTCGGCGTCGTGGCCTCGCGCCGCGCAGGACGCCGGGCGGACGCGCGCGTCGACGAGGTGGTGCGGACGCTCGAGACGCGCATGGACGAGCTGGCGCGCGAGCTCGCCGGCGCGATGGAGCGCGCGGAGGAGGAGGGGCGACGCAGCCGCTTCCTGCGCGAGATCGCGGGGACGATCGACCTCGACGACGTGCTCGCCCGCACGCTCGAGGCCGCATCCGCGCTGCCGGGCGCGGACGCGGCGCTCGTCCGCCTCGACGCGCAGCCGGGCAAGCCGGTCGTGGCCACGCTCGGGCTGTCGGCCGACGAGGCCGAGCGGCAGGCGATCGCGGGGCCGCCGGACGGCCACGAGGCGCGCGCCATCGAGCTCGGCTACCGCTACGGTCCCGAGCTCGCCGACGAGGAGCTGGTCCACGGTGGGCTGGCCGTCCCCCTCGTCGTCGAGGGCTCGCGGCTCGGCCACCTGACGGTATTCACCCGCGCCGCCGGCCGACGCTTCACCGACGACGACGTCCGCCGCCTGGAGGAGATCGCCGAGCGGGCGGCGCCGGCGATCGAGAACGCGCGCCGCTTCCGGGAGGTGCGCCTGCTCGCCGACCTCGACGCGTTGACCGGCCTCCACAACCGGCGCTACTTCCACGAGACGCTCGCCCGGGAGGTAGCGCGCGCACACCGCTACGGGCGCGGCCTCGCGCTCGTCGTCTTCGACCTCGACGACTTCAAGGCGATCAACGACCGGATCGGCCACCTCGGCGGCGACGCGGTGCTCGCGGAGGCGGCCGCGCGGGTGCGCGAGGTCGTCCGCTCCGCCGATCTCGCCTGCCGGGTCGGCGGCGACGAGTTCGCGGTGATCGTCCCCGAGGCCGGGCTGGAAGAGGCGCGGCAGCTCGTGCAGCGCATCGAGCGCGCCGTCTCGTCGCGCCCGATCGGCGATGCCGGGCGCGTCCGCCTCTCGGCGGGGATCGCGGAGCTGCGGCCGGAGGACGACCCGATCAGCCTGTTCGAGCGCGCCGACCAGCGGCTCTACGCCGCCAAGGCGGCGGGCAGAGCCCCGGGCCCCGGCGTCTCCGCGGCCGAGGCGCCCTGAGCCGCGCCACGCGCAGCGTCGCGCAGCTATCCGACGTCGTCGGGCCCGAACTCGCGGACGACCCGCGCGGGTACGCCCACCACCATCGTGTACGGGGGCACGTCCTTCGTTACCACGCTGCCCGCGCCGACGATCGCGTACTCGCCCACCGTGACGCCGGGCAGCACCGTGCTGCGGAGACCGAGGTAGGCGCCCCGCCGGATCACCGTCCGCAACCCGGCGCGCTCCGTCTCGTCCCCGAGCAGCCGGTGGAAGTGCCGCGGGTAGTAGGTGTGGCCGAGGATGGTGGTCTGCGCGATCACGGTCACGTCGTCCTCGATCGTTACCGACGAGGGGACGGCGTCGTCGATGAACACCTCCGTGCCGATGAAGACGCGGCGCCCCACCTCGACGCCGCGCAGGCGGTGCAGCGAGGCGCGCCAGGCGGGAGCGAGCGGCGCGTAGCGGGCGAGCACGTGGAGCCACCGCTTGCCGAAGGCGCCGAAGACGCGCGTCCCGCGGGTCTCGGGGCTGACCGGGATGTTCCCCCACAGGCGCTCGAGCACGCGGGAAGGCTACGCGAGCGCGCGCGCCGGGAGAAGGGGGCTTCTCGCGGCGGAGACGCCGGAAGGCTGCGCCTTCCGGCGCGCGTCAGCGGGGTCCGCCAGCGGGGTCTGACCCGGGTCAGACCCCGTTACGGGAGTGTGACGGCTGCCGCGCGTCCCTTCGAGTCCTGTCCGGGAACGCCGGGTCTCGCGGGCGTTCGCCGCTCAACGAAGCGGGTCTCCCCGCTCCGAAGCCGAAGCACGGCTCATGCGTCCGCGCGCTCGGCCGGTGGGCGCCGTTACCCGGACGCGAACCAGCCGCCAACCATCCGTAACAGTCGTCGCCCGCCCGTGCGGGCAGCAAGCCGAGCCACACCGCCTCGAGTGAGAGCGAGACGGCACGGAGCGGGCCCGGAGACCGCCATCTCCCGACTCGCGCAGCTCCGTCTCCGCTCGGTCGAGTGCGCAGCGCTCAACCGAGCCGAAGGAACGGGAGGTACTCGGCGAGGTCGACGGCGGCGGGTTGCGGGAGCTCGTCGCGCAGGCAGGTGGTCTTCGCGAAGGCGGCGTGCTGGCGCGCGATCGTCCAGCGCTCGAACGCCTGCCCGCGGGCGAAGCTGCGCAGCGCGGCCGCGATCGCCGGGCGCGCGCGGCTGAGGGGCACCGCGCCGAGCGGGACGCTGTCGCCGAGCGCCTTCACGCGGAAGCTGCCGCTGATCGTCGCCAGCACCGCCTTGCGGCCGAGCGGAAGCGTGAAGAGCTGCGCCGGCGCGACCTCGGAGAGCGCGAGGCCGCGCGTGCGCCCCGCAAGCCAGGCCGGCGCGGGCGAGGCCTGCACCTCGCGCACGAGCAGGTTCGGGTACGACGCGTAGAACGTCTCCACGTCGGCCGCGGTCGGCGTCGGCGCGGGCAGCCCGGCTTCGAGCTTCGCGTGCCGCAGCTCGTCGGCGAGGATGCCGCGCGCGAGGGCAAGGGTCGCGTGCGCCCGACGCAGCGCGGCCAGGTAGGCGGCGCGGCTGCCGCGGAACGAGGAGGCGATCACGGCTCGCTCCGCCGCGAGCACCTCCTTCGAGCTGACCGCGACGAGCCCGCTCTCGACGGCGCGCTCGAAGAGCGCACTCAGCGCGGCGTCGCGGTCGCCGGTGAGCGCCTGGAGGCTGCGCACCGCGCCCACCGTCACCGAGCCGGCGCCCGCGACGGCGCAGACGGTCCCGGCGGGCAGCGCGATCTGCCCCTCCGTCAGCGAGGCGTCGAACGACGGCCCGAGCATCCCGGGCGCGTCGCAGAGGCTCGGGGAGCGAGCCCACAGCCACACGCAGGCCGCCTTCGGCTTGTCGGGATCCTGCTCGGCCTCGTTCCACATCGCCCAGCCCCACGACCAGATCGAGCCGACGCCCGTCTCGGCGGCGACCGTCTTCGCGGCGAGCGCCTGCCACTTCGCCACCTGGAACCACGCCGACGCCGGCTGGAGGCCGTTGCGGCCGCCGGCGCCCTTCGTCGCGGCGAAGCTGACCATCAGTCCGAGCCGGTTGGGCGGAATGCCGATCGCGGTGAAGTCGGCGAGCGCCTTGCGGTAGCGCTGACGGAGCGTCCGGTTGCCCACGAGCGGTCCCGCCTTCCAGACCTGCGTGGCGGGAACGTACGCCTCGCGGACGATGTCGGCGACCTTCGCCACCTCGAGCCACCAGTCGCGCGCGTCCCCGCCGGTGAACGGCGTGCTGTTGACGAGCAGGATCGGATGCGCCCCACGCGCCGCCAGGCCCTGAAGGAGCGCGAGGACGTTCGCCCGGTACTGCGCGTTCGAGCTCGTCCAGGGGGTCGCGGTGCCGGCGCCGAAGAGCTCGTTCTCGACGACGACGGGCGTCTTGCACGCCGTCTGCTGGACGGCGAAGTCGTACTCCTTCTGCGCCTTCTCCGCGATCGTCGCCGGGTCGGCCGGCTTGGTCGGCGTGCCCGTCCGGTTGTTCATGTGCAGGTCGAAGTAGACGGTCGCCGCTCCGGCCGCCCGCACGTTCTGCGGGTACTCGCTGCCGCTCGTCACCGCGAGCACCGTGCCCGGGTGGGCGAAGATCGGCAGCAGCGACGGCCACCCGTACTCCGCCCACACCGGCCCGCTCGCCGGGATGCCGCACTGCCCCGCCCAGACCGGCGGCGCCGCGGAGGCGCGCCCGCTGCAAAGCGCGAGCGCCGCGACGCCGGCGACCGCCGAGACGAGGAACCTCTGCACGACCCTCGCCGTGTGTATCACGACCCTCGCCCTGTGTAGCAGACGGCGCGGCGCGCGGCCGGAAGGTGGCCTCCCGGCCGCGCGCCTATCGGCGCCTACTCGTCGAGCGGCGAGTCGACCTCGGGGATCTCCTCGGCCTCGAGGTCGCTGCGCGACTCGGCGCTCCCGCTCGCCTCCGACTCGCCGCCGAAGTCGAAGCCGAGGCCGGCGAGGCCGTCGGAGCCGTCGGAGCCGATCTCCTCGAGCGCCGCGAGCAGCTGCTCCTCGGTCTGCGGGCGCGCGAGCGTGCTCGCGGGCACCTTGTCGGAGGGGCCGATCTCGATCCCCCGGTAGCGCTTCAGGCCCGTCGCCGCCGGGATCAGCTTCCCGATGATGACGTTCTCCTTCAGCCCGAGCAGCCGGTCGACCTTGCCCTCGATCGCGGCGTCGGTGAGCACCTTGGTGGTCTCCTGGAACGAGGCGGCCGAGAGGAAGGACTCGGTCGCGAGCGACGCCTTCGTGATCCCGAGGATCAGCGGCTCCGCCGTCGCCGGCTCCTTGCGCTCCTTCTTCACGCGCGCGTTCTCGCGCTCGAGCACGACCTTGTCCACGAGCTGACCGGGCAGCAGGTCGGTGTCGCCGGCGTTCTCGACCCGCACCTTCTTCAGCATCTGACGAACGATCAGCTCGATGTGCTTGTCGTGGATCTCGACGCCCTGCGACTTGTAGACCTTCTGCACCTCGCCGACGAGGTACAGCTCGGTGGCGGTGTAGCCCTTGAGCCGCAGGAGATCGGCCGGGTTGAGCGACCCCTCGTGCAGCGCGTCGCCGGGCTCCACCCGCTGCCCGTCCGCGACGAGCAGCCGCGTGCGGCGCGGGACGGTGACCGAGAACGCTTCGTCCTCGTTGCCGCTGTCGGGGACGATGGTGATCTTGAGCTGACGGTCGGTCTCCTCGATCGACACGGTGCCGCCGATCTCGGCGAGCGCGGCCGCGCCCTTCGGATTCCGCGCCTCGAAGATCTCGACGACGCGCGGGAGACCGTGGGTGATGTCGGCGCCGGCGATGCCGCCCGTGTGGAACGTCCGCATCGTCAGCTGCGTGCCAGGCTCGCCGATCGATTGCGCGGCGATGATGCCGACCGCGTCGCCGATCTCGGAGAGCTGGCCGGTGGCGAGGAAGGTGCCGTAGCACGCGCGGCACACGCCCGTCTCGGCCTTGCACTTGAGCACCGAGCGCACCGGAACGGTGAACGTCTCGGCCGCGTCCTCGAGCTCCGCCACGATCTCCCGCAGCCGCGGCATCGTGATCTCCTCGCCCTTGGAGGCGATCACGGTCTTGCCGGGTTTGCCGCTCGCGAGCGGCTTGTGCACGTCGGCGGCGAGGATCCGTCCGGCGACGCTCTTGTTCAGCCCGTCGGGGAGGAACAGCGGCAGCTCGATGTAGTCCTCGGTGCCGCAGTCGTCCTCGCGCACGATCACGTCCTGCGAGACGTCGACGAGACGCCGGGTCAGGTACCCGGAGTCCGCCGTCCGGAGCGCCGTGTCGGCGAGGCCCTTGCGGGCGCCGTGGGTCGAGATGAAGTACTCGAGCACCGACAGGCCCTCCATGAAGTTCGCCTTGATCGGCCGCTCGATGATCTCGCCCTTCGGGTTCGCCATCAGGCCGCGCATGCCGGCGAGCTGGCGGAGCTGCGTGAACGAGCCGCGCGCGCCCGAGTTGGCCATCATGTAGATCGGGTTCAGCTCGTCGAGGTTGGCGATCATCGCCTCGGCGACCGTCTCCGTCGCCTCGGTCCAGATGTTCACGATCGACTCGTGACGCTCGGACTCGGTGATCAGGCCGTGCTCGTACGCCTGCTCGACCTTCGCCACCCGCTCCTCGTACTCGGCGAGGATCTTCTCCTTGTCCGGCGGGATCACGATGTCGTTCTTCGAGATCGTGACGCCGGCCTTCGTGCCGTAGTGGAAGCCGAGGTCCTTGATCGTGTCGAGCACCGAGGCGACCGCGTGCGCGCCGTACTCGTCGACGAGCGCCGAGATGAAGTCGCCCAGCTCCTTCTTCGAGAGCGTCCGGTTCAGGAACTCGTGGTAGACCTCGCGCTCGCCGCCCTCCCGGCTGCCGACCGCCTCGCGCAGCGCGCGGTCGACCTCCGCGTTGAAGATCACGCGGCCGGGGGTGGTGACGACGAGCTTGCCGTTCCACAGGTACTCGATCGGCTGCTGGAGCCCGACCTGCTTCGCGTCGAGCGCGAACTCCACCTCCTCCTCGGTGCGGAACCGCTTCGGCCGCGGATCCATGTCGGACGCGACGAGACCCTCGAGGTCCCGCTCCGAGTAGGTGAGGTAGTAGGAGCCGAGCACCATGTCCTGCGTCGGCGTCGCGAGCGCGCGGCCTGACGCGGGCGAGAGGATGTTGTTCGCCGACAGCATCAGGATCCGCGCCTCCGCCTGCGCCTCCGCCGACAGCGGCACGTGCACCGCCATCTGGTCGCCGTCGAAGTCCGCGTTGAACGCGTGGCAGACGAGCGGGTGCACCTGGATCGCCTTGCCCTCGACGAGCGTCGGCTCGAACGCCTGGATGCCGAGGCGGTGGAGCGTCGGGGCGCGGTTGAGCAGCACCGGGTGCTCCTGGATCACCTCTTCGAGGATGTCCCAGACCTCGCTGTGCATCTGGTCGACGTGGCGCTTCGCCGCCTTGATGTTCTGGACGATCTTCCGCTCGACCAGGCGGCTCATGATGAACGGCTTGAACAGCTCGAGCGCCATCAGCTTGGGCAGGCCGCACTGGTGCAGCTTCAGGTGCGGGCCGGCGACGATCACCGAGCGACCCGAGTAGTCGACGCGCTTCCCGAGCAGGTTCTGGCGGAAGCGGCCCTGCTTGCCCTTGAGCATGTCGGAAAGCGACTTGAGCGGTCGGTTGCCCGGGCCGGTCACGGCGCGTCCGCGGCGGCCGTTGTCGAACAGCGCGTCGACCGCCTCCTGCAGCATCCGCTTCTCGTTGTTGACGATGATCTCCGGCGCGCCCAGGTCGAGCAGCCGCTTGAGGCGGTTGTTCCGGTTGATGACGCGGCGGTAGAGGTCGTTCAGGTCCGAGGTGGCGAAGCGGCCGCCGTCGAGCTGCACCATCGGGCGCAACTCCGGCGGGATCACCGGGATCGCCTCGAGGATCATCCACTCGGGCCGGTTCTCGCTCGTGATGAACGCGTTCACGACCTTGAGCCGCTTGATCGCGCGCTGCTGCTTCTGGCCCTTCGAGGTGCGGATCGTCTCGCGCAGGGCCTGCGCCTCCGCCTCGAGGTCGAGGTCGCGGAGCAGGTCGCGGATCGCCTCGGCGCCCATGCCGCCGCGGAAGTAGACGCCGAAGCCGTACGGCGAGCCGAAGCGGTCCTTGAGCTCCCGGAAGATCTGCTCGTCGTTGACGATCATCTTCGGCTCGAGCTCGCGGAAGAGCTGCCACGTCTGCTCGAGCCGGCGCACCGCGTCGACCGCGGCCTCGCGCGCGTCCTCGCGGCGGGCCTCGATGTCGAGGTACATCTCGCGCACCTTGAGCGCCCACTGGACGATCGCGTCGAGGTCATCCTTCTGGATGCGGCCGTCGGTGCGCAGGCAGAGGTCGTTCGCCAGCTCGCGCAGGTCCGTCTCGCCGTCGGCGTGGTCGAGCACGTCCTTCAGCAGGCCGTTGCCGAGCTCGCGCGCGCGCTCGAGGTTCTTCATGTCGATGCCCTCGACGAGCCCCCGGTCCGCCTCCGGAAGCTCGCCGCCCGCGAGCAGCGTGTCCACGACGCGGTGCAGGTGCTTGGTGAGCGCGCCCTTCTTCGCGCCGGACGACCGCTCGATCTCCTTCTCGAGCGGGGCGACCGCCGCCCGGATCTGCTCGGCCGCCGCGGCGACCTGGTCGAGCTCGCGCGGCGCGAGCCGACGGTCGTCGCGAATGGCGGCGTTGCGGACGAGCTCGCGGATCTTCTTCGAGTCCTCGGTCGTGATCTGCGGGACGAGCTCGACGAACAGGCCGCCGACGAGGCCGCGGACCTCGTCGAGCGACGGCAGACCCTGCTCCTCGGCCCAGTTCGCGAGACCGCGAGCCCAGAAGTCGTCGTCCTCGTCGAAGTTCCGCTCCTTGCCCTTCGCGAAGTACTCGCGCCGGCGGGCGAGCCTGTCCTCGAGCGCGGCGAGCGCCTCGTCGCGGTCGACGTCGATCCGCTCCGCCTCCGCGCGCACCTGGTCCTCGAGCTTGTCGAGGTCGGCGGCGCGCTTCTCCACGTCGACCGCGGTCACGATCGAGGCGGCGAAGTAGAGCACCTTCTCGAGCTCGCGTGGGGCGATGTCGAGGAGGTAGCCGATGCGGCTCGGCACGCCCTTGAAGAACCAGATGTGCGAGACGGGAGCGGCGAGGTCGATGTGCCCCATGCGCTCGCGGCGCACCTTCTGGCGCGTCACCTCGACGCCGCAGCGCTCGCAGATGATCCCCTTGTAGCGGACGCGCTTGTACTTGCCGCAGTAGCACTCCCAGTCCCGCGTCGGGCCGAAGATCCGCTCGCAGAACAGCCCGTCCCGCTCCGGCCGCAGCGTGCGGTAGTTGATGGTCTCCGGCTTGGTCACCTCGCCCGAAGACCAGTCGCGGATCTGCTTGCTCGAGGCGAGCCCGATCCGAATCGCGTCGAAATCGTTGATGTCAATCATTTTCGCCTCCGGCGAAAATGGAAGAAGTGAACGTGGAACTGTTGTTCTGCGGCACTTGGTCTCCTAGTAGCGCGTATCGCTCTCCAAAATTCAAACTCAAAATCGAAGCTGAAGGACGTCAGTCCTCGAGCTCCAGATCGACGAGGTCGGCGTCGCCCACCGCTCCGATCTCGGCGTCCGCCTCCTCCGCGGCCACCTGCTCGTCGGAGACCTCGACGTCCTCGAGGTCGCCGAGCGACTCGTCGGCGGGCAGCGACAGCTCGCCGTCCTGGTCGACGCGCTCCTGGCCCTCCTCCCGCTCCTCGGCGGTCGGCTCGCGACCGACGGCGCGGAGCGAGCCGGGCGAGAGGTCGATGCCGAGCTCCTCCGCGGCGCGGAGCAGCTCGTCCTCCTCCTCGCGCACCTCGACCTCGCGCCCCTCGTCCGAGAGGACGTGCACGTCGAGGGCGAGCGACTGCATCTCCTTCAGGAGCACCTTGAACGACTCGGGGATCGAGGGCTCGGCGATGTTCTCGCCCTTCACGATCGCCTCGTACGCCTTCACGCGCCCGACCGTGTCGTCGGACTTGATCGTGAGCATCTCCTGCAGGGTGTACGCGGCGCCGTACGCCTCGAGCGCCCACACCTCCATCTCGCCGAAGCGCTGGCCGCCGAACTGCGCCTTGCCGCCCAGCGGCTGCTGGGTGACGAGCGAGTAGGGGCCGGTGCTGCGCGCGTGGATCTTGTCGTCCACGAGGTGGAGCAGCTTGAGGATGTACATGTAGCCGACCGTGACCTTCTGCTCGAACGGCTCGCCGGTGCGCCCGTTGTAGAGCTGCACCTTGCCTGAGCAGCGCCGTCCCGCCGGCCGCTTCGGGTCGACGACGAACCTGATCGGCGAGTCGGGGTTCATCTCCGTCCAGCGGATGAGCGCCTCGTCGACGTCGGCCGGCGTCGCGCCGTCGAAGACGGGCGTGGCGACCGGGGACGGGTTGCCGCCGTTCAGGACCTGCCGGCGATGGCGCCAGTCGACCTCGCCGTTCGCAGCGCCGTCGGGAGCGAAGACGCCGTGCGCGGCCGCCCAGCCGAGGTGCGTCTCGAGCACCTGGCCGATGTTCATGCGGCTCGGCACGCCGAGCGGGTTGAGGACGACGTCGACGGGGCGGCCGTCGGGGAGGAACGGCATGTCCTCCTCGGGGACGATCCGCGCGATCACGCCCTTGTTGCCGTGGCGGCCGGCGAGCTTGTCGCCCTCGGCGATCTTGCGCTTCGTCGCGACGTACACCCGCACGAGCTCGTTCACGCCGGGCGGCAGGTCGTCGCCGGCGTCGCGCGAGAACGTCTTCACGTCGATGACGACGCCGCCCTCGCCGTGCGGCACCTTGAGGGAGGTGTCGCGGACCTCGCGCGCCTTCTCCTTGAAGATGGCGCGGATCAGCTTCTCCTCGGCCGTCAGCTCGGTCTCGCCCTTCGGGGTGACCTTGCCCACGAGCAGGTCGCCCGCCCCGACCTCGGCGCCGATCCGGACGATGCCGCGCTCGTCGAGCTGGGAAAGCGACTCCTCCGAGCGGTTCGGGATGTCGCGCGTGATCTCCTCGTCGCCGAGCTTCGTCGAGCGCGCGTCGATCTCGTACTCGTGGATGTGGATCGACGTGAGGATGTCGTCCTTGACGAGACGCTCCGAGATGACGATCGCGTCCTCGAAGTTGTAGCCCTCGAACGGCATGAAGGCGACGAGCAGGTTCGCGCCGAGCGCGAGCTCGCCGTGGTCGGTCGAGCTGCCGTCGGCGAGAACGTCCCCGGCGCGCACCTTGTCGCCCAGGCGCACGATCGGCTTGTGGTGGATGAGCGTGCCCTGGTTCGAGCGCATGAACTTCGTCAGCACGTACTCGTCGCGGCCGTCCTTCGTCTCGACGACGACCTTCTCCGCGTCCACGTCGACGACGGTGCCGGCGCGGGCGGCGAGCACGACGTCCCCCGAGTCGACCGCCGCCCGGTACTCGAGGCCAGTGCCGACGAGCGGCGCCTGGCGGACGAGCAGCGGCACGGCCTGGCGCTGCATGTTCGCCCCCATCAGGGCGCGGTTCGCGTCGTTGTGCTCGAGGAACGGGATCAGCGCAGTCGACACCGAGACGATCTGCGCCGGGGAGACGTCCATCAGGTCGACGTCCTTCGGCGCGGCGGTGACCGCCTCGCCCTTCGCCGAGCGGCAGAGGACGGTGTCGCCGACCAGCTTGCCGTTGCTGTCCACCTCCGCGCTCGCCTGCGCGATCGTGTAGCGCGACTCCTCGACCGCGTCGAGGTAGACGATCTCGTCGGTGACCTTGCCGTTCACGACCTTGCGGTACGGCGTCTGGATGAAGCCGAACTCGGACACGGTCGCGTACGAGGCGAGGTAGCCGATCAGGCCGATGTTCGGACCCTCCGGGGTCTCGATCGGGCACATGCGGCCGTAGTGGGTCGGGTGCACATCGCGCACCTCGATCGGCGCCCGCTCGCGGGTGAGCCCGCCCGCGCCGAGCGCCGACAGGCGGCGACGGTGCGTGAGGCCGGCCAGCGAGTTCGTCTGGTCCATGAACTGCGAGAGCTGCGAGGAGCCGAAGAACTCCTTCAGCGCCGCGACGACCGGACGGATGTTGATGATCGTCTGCGGCGTGATCGTGTCGACGTCCTCGGTCGTCATCCGCTCGCGCACCACGCGCTCCATGCGGTAGAGACCGACCCGGAACGCCTCCTGGATCAGCTCGCCGACGGTGCGCAGGCGGCGGTTGCCGAAGTGCTCGTACTCGTCGAGCTCGTTCGCGATCGGCGCCCGCGGCAGGGTCATCGCGTCGGCGGCGAAGTCCTTCGAGTCCTCCGGCACGCCGAGCTTGACGGGCAGCTCGATCAGCTTGCGGACGAGCGCGACGATGTCCTCGGTCGTAAGCACGCGCACGTCCTCCGGCACGTCGACGCCGAGGCGCTGGTTCAGCTTGTAGCGGCCGACCTTGGTCAGGTCGTAGCGCTTGGGATCGAAGAAGAGCGCGCGCAGGAGGTTCCGCGCGTTGTCGAGCGTCGGCGGCTCGCCCGGCCGCTGCTTCTTGAACACCTCGATCAGGGCCTCCTCCTCCCGCGTGGAGGGGTCCTTCTCGAGCGTGTAGACGATGAACGGGGAGTTGTCGAACAGAGCGAGGATCGCCTCGTTCGTGGACGTGTCGAGCCGGAAGCCGGTGGAGGGGTCCTCCGCGGGGAGCGCGCGCAGGAGCGTCGTGATCGGCAGCTTGCGCTTGCGGTCGATGCGGGCGTAGACGACGCCTTTCTTGTCGATCTCCAGCTCGAGCCAGGAGCCGCGGCTCGGCATCAGATTCGCGGTGAAGACCTGCTTCGTCGGGTCCTTCGGCTCCATCAGGTAGGCGCCGGGCGAGCGCACGAGCTGCGTGACGATCACGCGCTCGGTGCCGTTGATGACGAACGTGCCGTGCTCGGTCATCATCGGGAAGTCGCCCATGAACACCCGCTGCTCGCGGATCTCGCCCGTGTCCTTGTTCACGAAGCGGACCGTCATCGAGAGCGGAGCCTGGTAGGTGAGGTCCTTCTCGCGGCACTCCTTGATCGAGAACTGCGGCTCCCCGAACTCGTACTCGCCGAACTCGACCGCAAGCGAGCCGGTGTAGTCCTCGATCGGCGAGATGTCGTCGATCGTCTCCCTCAGGCCCTCGTCGAGGAACCACTTGAACGAGGCCTTCTGGATGTCGATCAGATTGGGGAGGTCGAGCACGTGCTCGATCCGGGAAAAGGACGTACGAGCGCGGGGCGAAGCGACCGTGGTGGTCAAAGAGAACAGCCTCCCTTGGACGTGCGAAATCAGGCGGAACTAGGCGAAGTCAAGCGTGCGGACTGCGAACGAGCGGAACGTCGGCGCAACCCGCCAGGGTACCGGAACCGCCCCCTTTACCGCAAGCAAAGGCCTGCGGCGGTCGCCGGTATGGGGGCCGGATCCTACCACGCGCGAAGCGTAGCTTCGCCCGGGGCGAGAAGCTCGCCTCTCGCCCCGGGGAAGAGGTGCTTCGCGCGGCCGAGAGCGTGGTCTCGACCGCGCTCCGTGCTCCGGCGCGCGAAGCGCAGCGTCGCGCGCTACCGGAGCTCGACCTTCGCCCCCGCCTCTTCGAGCTGGGCCTTGATCGACTCGGCCTCGTCCTGGCCGACGCCCTCCTTGACGGGCTTCGGGGCGGAGTCGACGAGGTCTTTCGCCTCCTTGAGGCCGAGACCGGTGACCGCGCGCACCACCTTGATCACCTGGATCTTCTGCGCGCCCGCCTCGGCGAGGACGACGTCGAACGAGGTCTTCTCCTCGCCGGCGGCCGCA
>JADGHP010000188.1 GCA_019683855.1 Thermoleophilia bacterium | reverse complement strand
GGATCGTCGTCGAGTCGAGCACGCTCCCCGGCGCGCAGGTCGTGTCGTCGTCGCCGGTCGCGGCCCCGCAGATCGCGACCACGTGCAGCGCCGCCCGGGTCACGTCGATCCGCAGGTGGGCGGTGTGCATCGCCCGGAACGCCGAGCGCGAGTCGGCGCCCTGCCACGGCGTCTCGAGCGATCCGGCGCTGCCGGCGGTGATGTGGACGACGTGGTGGATCGGCCGGAAGCGCTCGTAGTCGTGCGAGTGGCCATTCAGGTTGAGCACGTACTTCGGGTAGCGGTCGCCGAAGGCGTCGAGGATCGACGCGAGCTGCTCCTCTCCGTGGTGGTAGCCGGTCGAGTAGGCGGGCCGGTGGCCGAAGGTGACGATGAAGCGGATACGCGGGTCCCGCTCCGCGGCGGCCATCAGCTTCGCGGCCTTCGCCTGCCACGCCCGCCAGGTCGCGTCCGCGTACGGCTCCGGGTACGAGATGAAGCGGACGCTGCCGGCGTCGAACCAGCCCCAGTCCTCGCCGCAGCAGCCGCGGGAGGGCGCGCCCGGCGACGCGGAGGGATGCGGGATCGCGAAGCGGCCCTTGTAGTTGCGCAGGTCGTCGGTCGGCTCGTCCCACTCGTGGTTCCCCCAGGCGGGCATGTACGCCGCCGTCCTGCTCCAGGCCATCACGTCGTCGAAGTGGCGGTCGACGGAGGGCTGGCCCTCCGCGTTCCCGTAGGTCAGGTCGCCGACGCCGAGCACGAACCTCGGGCGGTCGGCGGCGATCTGGCGCTGCGTGACCCCGGCCGGGGAGAAGTCGGCGGCGGCGCCGATGTCGCCCTCGACGTCGAACCGGAAGTCGCCGGTCGGCGCGGTGGAGAAGATGCGGTCGGGGCCGCCGCCGATCGCGTAGTGGTAGGTGGCGCCCGGCGCGAGCCCGGTCAGCCTCGCCTCGCGGAACGGGCCGCGCGAGGAGAACGGGAGCGGGCTCGGCGCGTGCGCGGTCACGGTCTTCGCGTAGCGCCGCGTGCGCCCGTAGCGGATCGCCGCCGCCGAGCCGCGCCAGTCGAAGACGACGGAGGTCGAGGAGATGTACGTGTAGTGGACCTCGTCCACGGCGCCTGCGGGGCTCGCATGGGAGGCAGACCGCGAAGGCGCAGGCTGGCCGGCGCGGGCGGCGGTGCGGTTGAAGCGGTCGAGGACGGCGAGCAGCGCGGGCCGCGAGGCGAGGTCGTGCCCGCCCCAGCGCCACGCGAAGGTCATGTAGCCGGCCTGGCGCGACGCGCTCCACTGGGCGAGCATGTGCCGCTCCTCGGCGGGGGTGGGCCACCGCCAGGCCTCGCCGGTGAACGCCTGCACGACGCCGAAGTAGCGGAGCCCGGCGCGATCGGCGGCGCGGATCACGGCGTCGATCCAGCCGTAGTCGCACGGCTTGCCGACGCGGCACGGGTAGGGGTCGAGCCCGGCGAACGTCGTCGCGTGCGCCCAGAGCCGCATCTGCGAGAGGGTCTGCGCGCCCGAGTTGGAGTCGACGACCATGAAGGTGAACGCCTTCGGGGCGAGCGAGTGGATCAGCGCCGAGCGGGCCCGGTGCTGCGCGGGCGCGCGCGGGCACGCGTAGGGGTCGGGCTCGTCCGAGACGTAGAAGCCGGCGATCCTCGGGTCGCCCGCGGCGCCGGCGAGCCGCTGCCGGAGCTCCGCGTCCGAGACCTCCCAGCGACACGTCGAGTTGTCGTAGTCGCCCACCCAGACGAGGCCCCGCGTGCCGCGCGGCAGGGCGTCCGCCTCCTCCTTCGAGCTGACGTCGAGGAGATTCCAGCCGTGCTTCGCGGCGGCGGCCTGGTCGGAGCCGGAGTCGACGATGTAGCGGTACGCGGGCGCGCGGCTTGGGGAGGCGGCGGGCCGCGCGCCGCCGGTCGACACCCAGACGGCGCCTGCGGCGGCCGCGAGGACGACGCCGGCGAGCGCGGCGCGCCGAGCTCGGCGTCTCCGCTGCCCGGGTTCCGCTCGCCCATCGCTCTGGAGCCTCGTCGCTCCCATCCGCCCCCCAGGCCGCAGCGACGCAGTGACTCGCCTCGCCGACGATCGTCGCACGCGCCCGTGCGCCCGGCAAGTCCAGTCCGACGCCCGGCTCCGCAGGCGCGTGGGCGCGAGCCGCGCGAGGTCTCCGTTCCGCGAGCGCGCGGCTCGCCGTCCGGCCGGTTCGGCCTAGCTGTTCGACCAGAACCCGCCCGAATCGGGCCGTCCGGCCATTGACGGCCTCCGCGTCGACGGCGACGCTCGACGGAATGGAGATCAACGAGGCGGCTCGCCGCATTCTCCAGCAGCACTGGCGGGTCGTCCTCGTCTGTCTGCTCGTCGGGCTCGGCGTCGCGTCGCTGCTCAACTCGGGGCGGGCGACGAGCTACTCGGCGACGACCCGTCTCGTCCTCGACACCCAGGACCCGAAGTCGCGGACGGAGTCGGAGGCGATCGCGGACACCGCGAAGGCCATCGCGACGAGCCCGCAGCAGGTCGCCACCGCCCTCCGTCGCATCCGCGTACAGGACCGCGACCCCGTGCAGATCGCCAGGCACGACGTCGGCGTCGCGCCGCTCGGCACCTCGGCGGTGCTCAGCCTCACGGTGACGGATCGCGACCCGAAGGTGGCGGCGGCGCTCTCGACCGCGCTCGCCCGCGTCGTCATCCGGGCGCGGCTCGGCGTCACCAACGGCCATCTGCCCAGCGCGCTCGCCGCGCTCGACCGGCGCATCGTCGACCTCAACACGCGGATCGCGGCGATCGACGTCCAGATGGACGCGCTCAATGCGAAGCTCGCAACGGCCGCCGGCGGCGCCGCCGACGCGCTTCGCGCCAAGGCGGACAACCTCGCGCGCACCCGCGACTTCCTGACGCAGCAGCGCGGCGTGCTCGAGTCGGAGCGGGTCGGGCTGACCGCCGCGGACGCGATGCGCCCGAAGCCGGCGGTCTTGAGCCCGGCGCAGATCCCGCTGCACCCCGACCCCTCGCGCCGGGGCGCCGACCTGCTGCTCGGCGCGCTGCTCGGGATCGTCGCGGGCGTCGGCATCGCCGGCCTGCTCGAGACGTTCTGGCCGACCCTCGTCGGCGGGCTCGCCGTCGCGCGCGAGCTGGACACGGCGCTGCTCGGGACGCTCGAGGGCTCGCTGGACGAGGACGAGGGGAGCGCGCGCGAGCAGGCGGCGGCCGCGCGCATCCGGATGGCCGCGGAGGCGAAGGGGGCGCGCACCGTGCAGCTCGTGCCGGTGGGGCGGCGTCTCGACCTCTGGCCGCTCGCCCGCCG
>JADGHP010000187.1 GCA_019683855.1 Thermoleophilia bacterium | reverse complement strand
CATACGGTGGACGGTGACACCTGGGTCTTCCGGCTGACCGCGAAGCCGGTGCTCTGGCAGATCCTGCCCGGTACAAGGGTGACCGCGTGGACGTTCAACGGCACGGTGCCCGGGCCGGAGATCCGCGTCCCGTACGGGCAGAAGCTCCGCATCATCGTGACCAACAAGCTGCCGGAGCCGACCTCGATCCACTGGCACGGCATCGCCGTCCCCAACGCGATGGACGGCGTGCCCGGCGTCACCCAGCAGCCGATCGGCGTCGGCAAGAGCTTCACCTACAGCTTCCGCGCGATTCCCGCCGGCGGCGGCGACGGCGGCACCTTCTTCTACCACTCCCACTACGACGAGGATCGCCAGGTCGGGCTCGGCCTCTCGGCGCCGCTGATCATCGTGCCGCCCAAGCAGACGACGAGCTACGCCGTCGACCGGACGCTGATGCTCGGCGAGTGGAACCTCGATCCGGCCAGCGGCGACACGCGCCCGCCGATGGACATGGAGGGGCTGCTGCCCAACTACTTCACGATCAACGGCAAGAGCTACCCCGCGACCGCGCCGATCGACGTCAAGCCCGGTCAGCGCGTGCTCCTGCGCCTCGTCGGCGCCGGCCAGTTCATCCATCCGATGCATCTGCACGGCACGGCGTTCACCGTGCTCGCAAAGGACGGCCACACTCTCCCGAGCCCCTACAAGGCGGACGTGATCGACGTCGCCCCCGGTGAGCGCTACGACGTCGCCTTCACCGCGCCGAAGGGCGAGTGGGTGCTCCACTGCCACATCGGTCACCACCTGACCAACAACGGCGAGTCGCCGGGCGGGCTGCTGATGGTGATCAACGTCGGCGCCAAGCCGGCGGCCGCCGCGGCGGGCGCCCAGACGCCGGTGACGACGACGACACCCGCGCCGAGCGGCGGCATGGGCGGCGCCGGCTCGCAGCAGGGCAGCCCCGGTAGCGACATGGGCGGAATGGACATGTCCGGCGGCATGTCCTCGCACTAGCGCCTCTTGGCTCAGCACGGGTCGGGGCCGTCGAGAGCGGCCCCGACCCGCCTCGGGTCGCCGCCTGGCGTTGGCCACTGGCTCAGTCTGGCAGGCGCAGGCGCTTCAGCATCAGCGCGTTGACTGCAACGAGGATGCTGGAGCCGGACATGGAGATGGCGCCGATCTCGGGGCGGAGCATGATTCCGACCGGGTCGAGCGCACCGGCGGCGAGCGGTAGCGCGAGCGAGTTGTAGCCGACGGCCCAGGCGAGGTTCTGGCGCATCTTGCGGACGGTGCCGCGGCTGATCTCGACGGCGACTGCGACGTCGAGCGGGTCGGAGCGCATCAGAACGACGTCGGCGGTCTCGACCGCGACGTCCGTTCCCGCGCCGATCGCGATCCCGACGTCCGCCTGCGCGAGCGCCGGGGCGTCGTTGATCCCGTCGCCGACCATCGCCACCGTGCGGCCAGCGGCCTGGAGCGCGGCCACCTTCGCGGCCTTGTCGCCGGGGAGGACGTCGGCGATCACCTCGTCGATGCCGGCCTCGGCGGCGATGCGCGCGGCGGTCTGACGGTTGTCGCCAGTGAGCATGACCGGACGGATCCCGAGCCGCTTGAGCGCCGCCACCGCGGCTGCGGCGGTCGGGCGGAGGGCGTCGGCGATCGCGATCAGCGCGGCGACCTGTCCGTCGACGGCGACGTGGACGACGGTGCGACCCTCGCCTGCGAGCTCGGCGGCTGGGTCGGTCAGCCCGTCGAGGCCGACGTGTTCGCGGTCAAGCAGGCGCCGGTTGCCGACGGCGACACGACGACCCTCGACGGTGGCGACGGCGCCGTGGCCGGCGACGGCCTCGAACCCGTTCGCCGGCGGCGCCTGGATCCCGCGCTCGGCGGCGGCGACGGTGATCGCCTCGGCGAGCGGATGCTCGCTCTCGCGCTCGACGGCGGCCACGAGCCGGAGGACGTCGTCCTCCGCGAAGCCGTCTGCGGTCACGATCGAGACGACCCGCGGCTCGCCCACAGTGAGCGTGCCGGTCTTGTCGAGGACGACGGTGTCGAGCGCGGCCGCCTGCTCGAGGGCGATCGCGTTCTTGAAGAGGATGCCGCGCTTGGCGCCGAGGCCGGTGCCGACCATGATCGCCGTCGGCGTCGCAAGCCCGAGCGCGTCCGGGCAGGTGATGACGACGACGGTGATCGCGAACACGAGCGCGTCCAGCGTCGGTCGGTCGACGGCGACCCAGCCGAAGAAGGTCGCGAGGCCGCCGACCAGCGCGACGAGCACGAGCCAGAAGGCGGCGCGGTCGGCGAGCCGTTGCGCCGGCGCCTTCGAGTTCTGCGCCTCCTGGACGAGTTTGACGATCTGGGCGAGCGCGGTATCCGATCCGACCGCGGTCGCGGTCGCGCGGAGTGCGCCCTGCTTGTTGATCGTCGCGCCGATCAGCTTGTCGCCGACCTGCTTGCGCACCGGCATCGATTCGCCGGTGACCATCGACTCGTCGACCGAGCTCTCGCCGGCGACGACCTCGGCGTCGACCGGCACCTTCGCCCCGGGCCGGATCAGCAGCAGGTCGCCGACCTGCACCTCGGCGGTCGGCACCTCGTGCTCGACTCCGTCGAGGAGGACGACCGCCTTCGGCGGCGCGAGGTCGAGCAGGGCGCGGATGGCGTCGTTCGCGCCGCCGCGAGCGCGCATCTCGAACCAGTGGCCGAGCAGCACGAAGGTCGCCAGGAACGCGGCCGCCTCGTAGAAGACGTCGCCGCCGATCGCGAACGTCGCGGCGACCGAGTAGATCCAGCCGGCGCCGATCGCAACGGCGACGAGCACCATCATGTCGAGCGTCCGCGCTCGCAGCGCGAGCCAGGCGCCCTTGAAGAAGACCCAGGACGAGTAGCCGACGATCGGCAGGCTGAGCAGGAACTGCCAGACGTCGCTGGAGATGCCGCCGGGCGTCGGCGGCGCCTGCCCGAAGAGGCTCCTCCCGATCGGCGACCAGAGTGCGATCGGGATCGCGAACGCGAGCGCGACCAGGAAGCGGTTGCGCATGTCGGCGACCATCGCCGCCATCGACATGCCGGCGTGACCGCCGTGCCCGTGGCCGTGCGCCTGCTCGGCCGCCGCGACGTGCTCGCGCGTGCCGGCGTCGTGGGTCTCGGGCGCCGCGGGGTCGCAGAGGTGACCGGGAGCGGAGCGGCCGGCACAGTGGTAGCCGCACTCCTCCACCCAGCGGCGCAGCTCCTCGAGCGAGGTCTGCGTCTCGTCGAAGTGCACCGTCGCGGTCTGCGCGACCGGGTTGGCCTCGACGCGGTGAACGCCGGGGCGCGCGCGCAG
>JADGHP010000186.1 GCA_019683855.1 Thermoleophilia bacterium | reverse complement strand
CCCGCGCCCCCGCCGCCCCCCCCGCCCCGCCGGGCCGCGCGGCCGCCCGCACCCCCCCCCCCCCCCCCCCCCCCCCCCGCGCCCCGGCCGGCGCCGCCGATACCTCGGCGTCGCCCGCGTTGCGCAGGATCCCCGCGATGCGCGCGTGCGCGTACTGGACGTAGTAGACGGGGTTCTTCTGCGAGCGCTCGGCGGCCAGGTCGACGTCGATCTCGATCGTCTGGTCGGGGCCGCGGTTCACCAGGTACCAGCGCGCCGCGTCGACCCCGATCTCGGCGATGAAGTCGTCGAGGAAGACGATGTCGCCGCGCCGCTTGGACATCTTCGTCAGCTCGCCGCCCTTCGTCAGGTGGACGAGCTGGTAGAGGAGCACCTCGACGCGCGCCGGGTCGTAGCCGAGCATCCGCGCCACCGCCGCGTACCAGTTGCGCGTGCCGTGGTGGTCGGCGCCGAGGACGTAGATCGCCCGGTCGAAGCCGCGCTCGAGCTTGTCGACGAGGTACGCGACGTCGGCGGCGCGGTAGGTCGGACTGCGGTCGCCCGAGCGCAGCAGCACGCGATCCTCGTCGTCCCCGTACGCCGACGAGCGCGCCCAGAGAGCCCCGTCCCGCTCGTAGGTGTCGAGCCGGGGCAGGAGCTCGGGCAACCGCTGCTCGAGCACGCTCTGGCGGCGCCAGGTGTCGAAGTGGATGCGGAACCGCTCGAGCGACTCCTCGATCCGCTTCAGCATCGCCGGCACCGGGTCGCCGGGCAGCGCCGCCAGCTCGCGGATGTAGTCGCCGCGGTAGCCGTCCTCCGGCGGCTCCTCCCCGCGCCGCACCGCCTCGACCGAGGCGCGGAAGCGATCCATCTGCGCGCCCGCGTCGTTGTAGTAGTACTCGCGCTCGACCTCGTGGCCGCCCAGCTCGAGCAGCCGCGCCACCGCGTCGCCGTAGGCGCCGTTCCGGGCGGAGGCGACGGTGATCGGACCGGTCGGGTTGGCGGAGACCATCTCCACCTGGATGCGCTCCCGCCGCTCGGCCCAGCCGCCGCCGTAGGCGTCCTCGTCCGCGAGGATCGCGCCGAGCGTGCCGGCGAACCAGCGGTCGGCGAGGAAGAGGTTGACGAAGCCCGGGCCGGCGACCTCGGCTCGCTCGACCTCGGGCAGCTCCGCCGCGACGCCCGCGATCTCCTGGGCCAGCTCGCGCGGCGGCGTGCGCCGCGTCCGGGCGAGTCGCAGCGCCACGTTCGTCGCGTAGTCCCCGTGCGCCGGGTCGTTCGGCCGCTCGAGCTCGACGTCGGCGCCGATCCGCGCGGCCAGCGCGCCGGCGAGGGCTCTCACCGGGTCAGTCGGCAACGGCCTGGCGGGGAGCGAACAGGTCCTCGAGCCGGCGCAGCTCCTCGTTCGAGCCGACGCCGATCAGTACGTCGCCGACGTCGATGCGCGTGTCCGGCTCCGGGGTCGTATCGAAGGTGCCGTCGGGCTTGCGGAGCGCGACGACGATCGCGCCCGTCTCGTGGCGGATGCGCAGATCGCGGATCGTCCGGCCGGCGGCGGGGCACGTCCCCTTCACCTCGATCTCGGCGAGCTGCAGGTCACGGCCCGTCGCGGTCGTGACGGTGTCGAGGAAGGCGGTCACCTGCGGCTTGAGCACGAGATTCGCCATCACCTGGCCGGCGGTGGCGTACGGGAGCACGACCCGGTCGGCGCCGGCGAGCTTCAGCTTTCGCTCGGCGTCCTCGTCGGAGGCGCGGGCGACGATCGCGAGATCCGGCCTCGCCGCGCGCGCGGAGAGCGTGATGTAGAGGTTGTCCGCGTCCGAGTCCGACGCGGCGACGAGGCCGCGGGCGCGCTCCAGCCCCGCGCGTGCGAGGTCGGCGTCCTCGGTCGCGTCGCCGTGCACGAGCAGGTCGCCCCTCTCTCTGGCGGCGGCGACCGCGTCCTCGCTGTGGTCGAGAACGACGTAGGAGACGCCCGAGTGGCGGAACTCCTCGGCCACGCGCCGCCCGACGCGCCCGTAGCCGCAGATGATGAAGTGGTCTCGCAGCGCCTCGATCGTCTTCTCCCTCCGTCGTTCGGCCAGCGCACCGGTGATGACGCCGCCCGCGATCGCCTCGACGATAACCGCCCCGGCATACGCGATGATGGTGAGACCCGCGAAGACGAGCCCGATCGAGAGCGCCAGCTCGCCCGTCCCGCGCGGGTCGGTGCTCACCCCCGCGAGCGTGGTCGTGAGGAGGGCATGGTAGAAGGCGCGACCCCAGCTGCGACCGATGGCGTGGAAGCCGACGGTGCCCACGGCGAGCGTGACGCCGGCCGCCCCCAGGACGCGGGCGGCTTGCCGCAGACGGAGGTTCGCGGGCACGGCCATAGTATGTGGACGTGGACGACGACCTCATGCCGGAGCCCGATCCGGGCGAGCGGCGTCTCAACATCCATCTCCCACCGGAGCTGATCGGCGGCGTCTACGCCAACTTCGCGAACATCAGCTTCTCCCAGTACGAGTTCACCCTCACGTTCGCGCGGATCGAGCACGAGGTCGAGGAGGGCGACGTGCCCGGCACGGTCGTCGCGCGCATCAACGCGTCGCCGAAGTTCGTCGAGGAGCTGATCGCGGCGCTGCAGGACTCGTGGTCGAAGTACCGGACGCGCGAAGGGATCCGGAACCTGCCGGAGGCGCCGGACCGCTGAGCCTCCCCCTCGCCCCGTCGTACGCGGCGCTCTGCGCCGTCCAGGCGGTGGTGGCGGCGGCGCCCACATCTCCCGCGTCGGGACGGGGACTCGGTCTCGTCGGGCCCGCGGCCGTCGACGTCGCGCTCGTGTGGGGGACGTCGCAGGTCGCGGCGACCGTGCCGGTCCTCGCCGGGGCGCTCGCCGCGCGGCTGCGGCGCCGCCGCGTCTAGCCTTCCCGCGCTCCATGCGCGTCGCGGTGATCTCGGACATCCACGCGAACCTCGCGGCCTTGGAAGCCGTGCTGGCGGCCGTGGACGCCGACGCGCCCGACGAGCTTTGGTGCCTGGGCGACCTCGTCGGCTACGGGCCGCGCCCGAACGAGTGCTGCGATCTCGTGGCGGCGCGCGCGGCTGTCTGCCTGGCGGGCAACCACGACCTCGCGGTGCGCGGCACGCTCGACCTGCTCGAGTTCAGCGGCGACGCGGCCGCCGCGGCTCGCTGGACTCGCGGCGTCCTCACAGACGAGGCGCGCGCCTACCTCGACCGGCTCGAGCCACAGGCGACGGCCGCCGGCGTCGCCCTCTACCACGGGAGCGCGCGCGACCCCGTGTGGGAGTACGTGCTCTCCGACGAGGCGGCCGAGGCGACGCTCGAG
>JADGHP010000185.1 GCA_019683855.1 Thermoleophilia bacterium | reverse complement strand
AGCCGTGCGGGCGCGGCCGTCGCGCCGCCGACGGAGACCGTGCCGGCGTCGGGTTCGTCGAGACCGGCGACGATCGAGAGCAGCGTCGACTTGCCGGCGCCGCTGCGTCCGACGATCCCGACGCGGCCGCCGTTCGGCACCGCGAGCTCGACGCCGGCGAGGACGCGCCGGCCGCCGAGGACGCGCACGACCCCGTCGAGCCGGACAGCCGCCGCCTGCGCGATCCGCTTGCCTGCCGTTACGTGCAACGCTCTCCCTTCGCCGGCATGACCCGGAGCAGGTTCGATGGGTCTGCGCTAGGAAGCGCACTCTCAGCCCCTCGGACAGGGACTCCCCAGTGACCCCGACTCTAGCACCGCACCCGTCGAGCGGTGGCGGCCGCTCCGCCCGTTGACGACGGCGGCGCGCGGGCGCCACTGCGCGGAGCCGGCTCTGTCTCGGATCCAGAGTGGAGGGTTTCTCGGATCCGATTAAGCCGAAGAACGGCACTTGCGGGGCAGTCAGTGCTCGTTTAGGATCCGATATCCCGCGGCACTACGATGAGGAGAGGTGATGAACGCAGACTCTCGGATCCAGGCTGAGGCAGATCAGCTCGACGCCCGCTGGCGCGACGACCCGCGGTGGCGCGGCGTCGAGCGCACGTACACCGCGGCGGACGTCGTCCGCCTGCGCGGCTCCGTCGTTCCCGAGCACACGCTGGCGCGCCTCGGCGCCGAGCGGCTGTGGATGCTCCTGCAGCGCGAGGAGCCCGTACGGGCGCTCGGCGCGCTGACCGGCGGCCAGGCGGTGCAGATGGTCAAGGCCGGGCTCGAGGCGATCTACCTCTCCGGCTGGCAGGTCGCGGCTGATGCGAACGCGGCCGGCCACACGTATCCCGACCAGAGCCTCTACCCGGCGAACAGCGCGCCCGCGCTCGTGCGCCGGATCAACAACGCGCTGCTGCGGGCCGACCAGATCGACTGGGCCGAGGGGCGCAACGGGACCTACTGGCTCGCCCCCATCCTCGCCGACGCCGAGGCCGGCTTCGGCGGGCCGCTGAACGCGTACGAGCTGATGCGCGCGATGATCGAGGCGGGCGCCGCCGGCGTCCACTACGAGGATCAGCTCGCCTCCGAGAAGAAGTGCGGCCACCTCGGCGGCAAGGTGCTCGTGCCCACGTCGCAGTTCGTGCGTACGCTGAACGCGGCGCGGCTCGCGGCCGACGTCTGCGACGTGCCGACCGTGCTCGTGGCGCGGACCGACGCGCTGTCGGCGGCGCTGCTCACGAGCGACATCGACGAGTACGACCGCGAGTTCGTCACCGGCGAGCGGACGGCGGAGGGCTTCTACCGCGTCCGCGACGGGATCGACGCGGCGATCGCGCGCGCGCTCGCGTACGCGCCGTACGCGGACCTGCTCTGGTTCGAGACCTCGACCCCCGACATCGGGGAGGCGCGCGCGTTCGCGGAGGCGATCCACGAGCGCTACCCCGAGAAGCTGCTCGCGTACAACTGCTCGCCTTCGTTCAACTGGCGCAAGCATCTCGACGAGCACGCGATCGCCCGCTTCCAGGAGCAGCTCGGCGAGTGGGGCTACCGCTTCCAGTTCATCACGCTCGCGGGCTTCCACTCGCTCAACGCGGCCATGTTCGAGCTGGCGCGCGGCTACGCGCGGGAGCACATGACCGCGTACGTCCGGCTCCAGCAGCACGAGTTCGAGCTGGAGGAGCTCGGCTACACGGCGACGCGGCACCAGCGCGAGGTGGGCGCCGGCTACTTCGACCTCGTCGCGCAGGCCGTCTCCCCCGAGAGCTCCACGCTCGCGCTCAAGGGCTCGACGGAGGAGGCGCAGTTCGAGGCGGGAGCGGCGGCATGAGCGCCCTCGCCGAGGTCGAGGTCATCGCGCCCGCGGACGAGGAGATCCTCACCCGCGAGGCGCTCGACCTCGTCGCGCTCCTCCACCGCGAGCTGAACCCGCGGCGCCTCGAGCTGCTCGAGCGCCGGCGGAAGCGTCAGGCGCTGCTCGACGCGGGCGCGCTGCCGCGCTTCCTGCCGGAGACGAAGGGGATCCGCGAGGGCAGCTGGACGGTGGCTCCTCCTCCGGCCGACCTGCGCGATCGACGCTGCGAGATCACCGGGCCGGTCGACCGCAAGATGATGATCAACGCGCTCAACTCGGGGGCGCGGGTCTTCATGGCCGACTACGAGGACGCCTGCTCGCCCACGTGGCGCAACATCGTCGAGGGGCAGCGCAACGTGCGCGACGCGGTGCGGCGGACGATCTCCCTGGACACGCCCGAGAAGCGCTACCGCCTGCGGAGCGAGATCGCCACGCTCATGATCCGGCCGCGGGGCTGGCACCTGCCCGAGCGGCACGTGCTCGTCGACGGCGAGCCGGTGTCGGGCGCCCTGTTCGACTTCGGCCTGCACATGGCGCACAACGCGCGCGAGCAGCTCGAGCGGGGGAGCGGGCCGTACTTCTACCTGCCCAAGCTCGAGTCGCACCTGGAGGCGCGGCTGTGGGCGGACGCCTTCGCGCTCGCGGAGGAGCGGCTCGGCATCCCGCGCGGCTCGATCCGCTGCACCGTCCTGATCGAGACGATCCTGGCGGCGTTCGAGATGGAGGAGATCCTGCACGAGCTGCGCGACTACGGCTGCGCCCTCAACGCCGGCCGCTGGGACTACATCTTCAGCGTGATCAAGAAGTTCCGCTCGCGCGAGGACTGGGTGCTCCCGGATCGCGTCCAGGTGACGATGACGGTGCCGTTCATGCGCGCCTACACCGAGCTCCTTGTCCGCTCCTGCCACCGGCGCGGCGCGCACGCGATCGGCGGCATGGCGGCGTTCATCCCCTCGCGGCGCGACCCGGCGGTGAACGAGGTCGCGCTCGCGAAGGTGCGCGAGGACAAGGAGCGCGAGTCCGGGGACGGCTTCGACGGCACCTGGGTCGCCCACCCGGATCTCGTGCCGGTCGCGACCGAGGTGTTCGACCGGGTGCTCGGCGCGCGGCCCAACCAGGTGGAGCGGCTGCGCGAGGACGTCGTCCCCGACGAGGCGGCGCTGCTCTCGATCCCGGACACTCCCGGCTCGATCACCGAGGAGGGCCTGCGCACGAACGTCTCCGTCGGGGTGCGCTACCTCGACGCGTGGCTGCGCGGCGTCGGCGCGGCGGCCATCGACAACCTGATGGAGGACGCCGCGACCGCGGAGATCTCGCGCTCGCAGGTGTGGCAGTGGGTGCGCGCGGGGCGCTTCGACGAGGCGCGCGTGCGGCACGAGATCGAGCTCGTGGAGGCGGGCAACGAGGCGAAGGCGCTCTTCGCCGAGGTCGCGCTCGC
>JADGHP010000184.1 GCA_019683855.1 Thermoleophilia bacterium | reverse complement strand
CGGAGCGGATCGAGCTCGACGTCTGGTACGTGGAGCACCGCTCGCCGTGGCTCGACCTGAAGATCCTCGCGCGCACGCCGGCGGCGCTCTTCAGCGGGACGTATAAGGGGGCCACCGGCGGCTGGAAGGAGGGCGGCTCCTGAAGATCCCGTTGTTACGGTGGCCTTCGATGACCGCAGCCGCGGGAACGCACGAGCCTGCCGCCGAGGCCGGGGCTGCGCTCGCGCCCGCGGCCGACGCCGAGGTCGAGCGGCCGGTGCAGCTTGGGCTCGGGCTGCGAGGGGCGCTCGCTCTCCTCTTCGTGGCTATGGCGGCGATCGGCAGCTACAACGCCTGGACCTACCCCGCCGAGCTCGGCTACGACTGGATCTGGAACCACGCCTACGCCGAGAGCCTGATCCACCACGGCCATATCCCGAGCCGGAGCGAGGGCGGTGAGTACTACACGCCGCCCGGCTACTACGCGATCGGCGGCGCCGCGCTGTGGATCGGCGAGAAGCTCGGGATGGCGCACCCGGCCGAGCTCGCTCAGCAGGTGAACGTCCTCTTCGTGCTCGCGACGGCGGTGTTGCTGCTCGTCACGGCGCGGCTCCTCTTCCCGCGCCGGCCCGTGGTCTGGGTTGCGGCCGCGGGCTTCTTCGCGTTCCTGCCGGTCGTCCCGAAGACCGCGGCGATGCTCCATCCGGAGTCGTTGAACATGCTCGCTGCCGCCGGCGCGGCCGCGTTCGCCACCTGGATGATCCTGCGGCGGCGTTTCGGGAGGCGCGAGTTCGCGCTGCTCGCGCTGCTGCTCGCGTTCGAGCAGCTCATCCGGTCGTCGGGCCTCTTCACGCTAGTCGCGGTCGGGCTCTCGGTGGTCGCGGCGCTGCTCACGGGGCGCGTCGACAGGCGCGCGGGCCTGCGTGCGCTCGCGATCGGCGTCGCGGCGCTTGTCGTCGTCGTGGCGCCGTGGTACGTCCGCCAGGCCGTCAAGTACCACACGGCGACGCCGATCAGTGTCGTCCCTGGGTTCGCGCAGACCATGCTGCACCCGGGCGACAGCGCGATCTCTCAGCAGGGCGGCCTCGTCCACTTCTTCGGGGTGCCGTTGCTCGAGCTGTACCGGTCGCCAACCCGTCCGCACTTCGTCAACAAGGCGATCCCCACGACGTACGCCGAGATCTGGGGCGACTGGCTCGGCTGGTGGGCGTGGGATCCCGGCAAGCCGCTCGGCAACCACCAGTTGCGCGTGCTCCGCGACCAGATCCTGATCGGCGTCATCCCGACGCTGCTCGCGGCCGGAGGCTGGGCGTGGCTGCTCGTCACGGCGTTGCGTCGCAGACGGGAGCTGCTGCCGTTCGCGCTGCTGCCGGTCGTCGCGCTGGCCGGCTACCTCTACCGCTCGTATGCGGCGGCCTCCAACGACGGTGACCTGCTCAAGGCGTCGTACCTGCTGATCACCGCTCCGATGTGGGCGCTCGGCTTCGGCGTCGCGTTCGACCGCGTCACGCGCGGTCGCTGGGCGCGCATCGGGCTCGCAGCCCTCCTCGCGGCGTTCGCTGTTCTCGAGCTGCGCTTCATGGTCTGGGGTCTTCGCGCCGGGAGGGGTCTGTAGCCGTCACCCGTGCGGCCGCACTGCGCGCCGTCGAGGCGCCGCGTCTCGCCGCCTGGGCGGCCCCGGAGCGGGCGGCACGGCTCATCGCTGCCCTCGGCGGCCTCGTCGCGCTCTGGAACGCGCTCGCCTACCCCTCCGGGGGAGGGTACGACGCCGCCTCCCACCGCGAGTACGCCGACTTCCTGATCCAGCATCACCGGCTTCCCCACCGGAACGAGACTCCGGAGTACTACTCGCCGCCGCTCTTCTACGGCGTCGCCGGCGCCGTGACCTGGGTGGGGCGGCAGGTCGGCGTCGCCGATCCGTACAAGCTCGCGCAGGTCGTCAACGTGCCCGTCGTCGTCGGGACGATCCTGCTCGTCGCGGCGATGGCGCGGCTGCTCTGGCCGCGGCGGCCGTGGATCGCGCCGGCGGCGGCCGGCTTCGTCGCGCTCTCGCCGGTGCTGACGCGGACGGCCGCCATGTTCCACCCGGAGCCGCTCGACCTCCTGCTCGCGACGCTGAGCGGCTACCTGGCCGTGCGGATGCTCCTGGAGCGACGCTACGGGGCGCGCGCCGCCCTCGGCCTCGGGCTCGCGCTCGGGCTCGCGCAGATGACCCGCCAGTTCGCCCTCTACACGCTCGCCGTCGTCGCCGTCGCCTGGGTCGTCGCGCTGGGGAGCCGCGCCCGCGAGCGGGCCGCCCTGCTGCGAGCCGGCCTCGTCGCGCTCGCCGCCTGCGTCGTCGTCGCTGGCCCGTGGTACGGCTACCGCGTCGCCACCTACGGCAACGGCCTCTTCGACCGGCCGCACCAGGCGAAGCCGCTCTTCGAGCGGCGCCCCGCCTCGTTCTACCTCGATCCGGGCCTGCCCGACGTGTTCGCGCGGCCCTACCGGCCGCACGCCATGAACCTCGCCTGGCCGCAGACCTACGCGGACGTATGGGGCGACTGGTTCGGCGTCTTCGCCTGGGATCGCCAGCGCCAGGGGCGCCCGGGGGGCGCCGTGGCCGGCTGGCTCGTCGCGCAGGACGCGATCGGGCTCCTGCCCACGGCGCTCGCGCTCGGCGGCTGGCTCGTGCTGCTCGCGTCGGCGTTGCGTAGGCGCGCGGCGCCGCTGCTCGTCGTGGCGCTCCTGCCGCTCGCCGGGCTCGCCGGGTACTTCTACTTCGCGATCGCCTACCCGACTCCGGACGGCGACGTCCTCAAGCCGACGTTCATGCTCTCGACGCTGTGGGGCTGGGCGCTCTGCTTCGGCTGGGCGACGGCGCGGCTCGGCGAGCGGCGTCCCCGGCTCGTCGGCTGGACGCTCGGCCTGCTCGCGCTCGCCGACCTGCCCTTCGTCGTCTACAAGGGCGCCGCCGGGCTCTTCTGAAGGGCGCCGCCGGGCTTCTGAGCCACTTCGCGCCTGAGCTGAGCAGCTCTGCGGCGCGGCCGTTGCGGGAACGTCACGGTAGCTGTTACCTCCCTCGAACGGGGGAGACAGAACAGTCGTGTCCGTTCGAGCCATGCCCGGTACCAGGTACCGGACGTGGCCTTTGCGGGCGTGTCCGGGACGGTCAGCAGCTCCGCTCGACGGTGACCTGCACGAGCAGCTTGCCCGTCTCCGAGGCCCACTCCTGCGGGAGCTCCCACCACGGGGTCGGAGAGCCGACGAGCCACAGGCGGCCCGTGTAGCAGCGGCGGAAGAGCAGCTTCGCCCGCGTGAGGTGGAACGTCGAGGAGACGACGACGATCGAGCGCCAG
>JADGHP010000183.1 GCA_019683855.1 Thermoleophilia bacterium | reverse complement strand
GCCTCCCGCCGACCGCTACGTGGAGATGATCGAGGCCGCCTCCGCCCAGATCGCGGAGCTGCTCGACGAGCTCTCCCTCGCGGCGCGGATCGAGGCGGGTCGCTACGAGCCGCAGCGGCGCCCGGCGGACACGCTCGCGCTCGCCCGGGCCGCTGCCGAGCGGCTCGGCGCGGATCGCGTCCGCGTCTCCGGCGAAGGCGCGGCGGTGCAGGTCGACCCGGAGCCCGTCGACCGGGGCGTGTCGGCGCTGATCCAGGCTGCGCTCCGGCACGGGGGGCTCGACGAGGTGGAGGTCGTCGTGCGCGGCCCCGCGATCGAGGTGTCGCCGATCACCGAGTCGTCCGCTCGGGTGGTGCTCGGGCAGGAGCTGCGCGACCTCGGCGCGGCGGTCGCGGTGCGCCTCGTCGAGACGCTCGGCGGCTCGGTCGCGGTCGCCGGCGAGACGCTCACGATCCGGCTCGAGGGCTGATGCGGATCTTCCTGGCCGGCGCGACGGGCGTGGTCGGGGTGCGGCTCGTGCCGCTCCTCCTCGGGGCGGGTCACGCAGTCGCGGGGATGACGCGCTCGCAGCCCGACGTCGTGGCGGCGCTCGGCGCGGAGCCGGTCGTCTGCGACGTCTACGACCTCGGGGCGCTGCGGCGGGCGGTGCGCGGGTTTGCGCCCGACCTCGTCCTGCACCAGCTCACGGATCTGCCGAACGACCGGAGTCGGCTCCAGGCGTCGCTCGAGGCGAACCGCCGCATCCGCAGCGAGGGGACGCGCAACCTGCTCGACGCCGCCGGCGGCGTGCGGATGGTGGCGCAGAGCATCGCCTTCCCGCCGGGCGCCCCCGAGCACGAGCGGATGGTGCTCGACGCGGGAGGGGTCGTCCTCCGCTACGGCGTCTTCTACGGCCCGGGCACCTACCACGACGAGGGCCCACCCCCGCCGCCCCGGATCCACGTGGACGAGGCCGCCCGGCGGACGGTCGAGCTGCTCGACGCGCCGCCGGGGACGGTGCTCGACATCGTCGAGGCGTGACCCGGCCGCACCGGCCACGTCCCCGGACCAGGTCCCGGGACGTGTCGGTTTCCGACAGGGTCAGCCCGCGAGCTGCGCCGGTTCCGCCAGCTCGTGACAGGAGCGGCAGCGCGCCTCGTACTGCTCGAGCGCGCCGACGACGATCGTCTCGCCGTCCGCGGGCGCGGGGCGGCCGTCCACGAGGCGCTGCGTCATCGTCGCCGGTCCGCCGCAGCGGTGGCAGACGGCCTGCAGCTTGTCGACGAGCTCGGCGCGGCAGAGGAGCTCCGGCATCGACCCGAACGGCAGCCCGCGGAAGTCCTGGTCGAGCCCGGACGCGACGACGCGCATCCCGCGCTCGACGAGCCCGTCGAGCACGTCCACGATCGCCGGCCCGAAGAACTGCACCTCGTCGACGCCCACGACGTCGTAGCCCTCGACCAGACCCGGGATCTCCTCCGGCTCCGAAACCGCGACCGCGCGCATCCTCGCGCCCGCGTGGCTGACGACGTGCCCGATGTCGTAACGGTCGTCGATGCGCGGCTTCACGATCAGCGCGCGCTGCCCGGCGATCTCGGCGCGGCGCAGGCGGCGGATCAGCTCCTCGCTCTTGCCGCTGAACATCGGGCCGCAGACGACCTCGAGCCAGCCGCCGCGCTCCGGGAAGAGACGGATCACGCGCGGCACCCTAATGGCCGCGCCCGACGGACTACCCCGGGACGCTGCCGGAGTGCTCGAACTCCCACTGGGAGAGTCGGCGCAGGCTCACGATCCCGAGCGGACGCCCGTCCTTCACCACGGGGAGGTGGCGGAAGTTGCGGTCGAACATGATTCTCGCCGCCTCCTCGATCAGGGAGACGACCCTCAGCGCAGCAGGCGCGAGAGCCGCCGATCCTTGAGGACGCGGCCGGCGGTCTGGCAGCCGGGGCAGTAGAAGATGGTGTGCTCCTCGAAGTCGACCTGCGCGATCGGCGTGCCGCAGACATGGCAGGGCTCGCCGAGCCGTCTGTGCACCCGGTAGGTCTGCTCGTCGGAGGCGCCGCGCTCGCGGAGCGCGAGCCCTCGCTCGAGCTCGGCGTCGATCGCCGCGGCGAGCCGCTCGACCTCCTCGTCCGTCAGCTCGGTGGAGAGCGCGTAGGGGGAGAGGCGAGCCGCGTGCAGGATCTCGTTCGCCCAGGCGCGGCCGATCCCCGCCAGCGCGCGCTGGTCGCGGAGGAGCGCGTGCAGCCGCCGCGGCTCCCGGCGGAGGATCTCGCCGAGCGCGTTCGCGCCGACGCCGAGCGCCTCCGGGCCGAGGTGCGCGAGCTCCGCCGCCGCGGCCTCCGCCGAGAGCAGCCACACGCCCGCGCGCTTGCGACGCCCGGCCTCGGTGAGCAAAAGCCGGGAGCCGTCGGCGAACTCGAGCTGGAACGCGGACTGCTTCGGGCCGCGCTCGTCCGCGCCGAGGAGCTTGAGTCGGCCGGCGCTCATCAGGTGCACGAGCAGCACCAGCTCGCCGTCGTCGGTCGGGAGAAGCAGCCGCTTCCCGCGCCGCTCCGCGCCCCGGAAGCGGCGCCCCTCGAGCGCCCGAAGCGGCGGGTCGAAGGTCTTCAGCGTCGCGATGTGGGCCGGCCCGGCCCTCGCGATCGGGGACGCGGAGACCGGGTCACTGAGCCGGCGCCGCCACGCCTCCATCTCCGGCAGCTCGGGCATCGCCGTCCACGGTACCCCGGACGGCCTCGAGCGGCTCGACGGAGAGCGCCGGCTCCGGCTCGGCGTGCGGCAGCTCGCGGAGCTTCCGGATCGGCGAGAGCGCGATCGGGACGGTCGCGAGGATGCTCCCGACGGCGGTGCAAAAGAGCGTGGCCCGCAGCCCGACGCCGTCGGCGAGCAGCCCTCCGAGCGCCGAGCCGAGCGGCATCGTCCCCCAGTAGGCGAACCGCGCCACCGAGTTCATGCGCCCGAGCAGGCGCGGCGGGGTGATCGCCTGGCGGAGGGTGAGCTGGTTGACGTTCATGAAGAAGGCGAGGAAGGTGCCGGCGAAGCCGCACGGGACGATCACCGCCAAGGCGAGCGAGCGCGGAGCCGACGGGACGACGAGCAGCGCGAGCGGCGACACGAGCCCCGTGTAGACGATCATCGGGCCGACGCCGAAGCGTCGGACGAGACGCCCATTGACGAGGGCTGCCGCGACGAAGCCGAGGTTGACGACCGCCGTCGCCCAGCCGATCGTCGCCGCGCCCCAGTGCAGCTCGCGCACGAAGTAGACGACGAGCAGCGTGAAGAAGGCCGAGGAGAAGAGGTTCCCGAGCGAGATCCAGGTCGTCAGCGTGCGCAGGTACGGCTG
>JADGHP010000182.1 GCA_019683855.1 Thermoleophilia bacterium | reverse complement strand
CGATCCCGGCGAGCTTCTGGTCGGTGAGCGCCGAGATCCCGTAGGCGCCCCGGTAGGCCGGGTACAGCCCGTCGAAGGAGAAGACGAGGACGTCGGTGAGGACCTCGCCCGCGGCGAAGAGCGCGGCGGCGAGCGCGATCCGGCCGCCCACGGTCAGCCGCCGGTGGCCGCCCGGGTCGACGAGGAGCGTCCAGACGAGCAGCCCCGCGACGACCCAGCACGCGTGCTCGAGGTCGTGCAGGAGCGGGTGGGAGAGCGCCGCGTCGTAGAGCGCGGGGACGTGCCAGGCGGCGAGGTTCGCCGCCCAGAGGCAAAACGCGACGCGCGGCGCGAGCAGCGTGCCGAGCGTCCGGCGGATGGCCCGGCTCTGTGACAGCGGCCGGAGCGCCGGCGCCGGCAGCAGGAAGACAACGAGCGGCCCGCGCGCGGCGGCGACGAGGAGCGCGACGGCGAGGTCGCCGATCAGGACGTGCTGCAGCATGTGCACCGAGAGCAGGTCGTCCTCGCCGATCGTGTCGATCGGCGTGACGAGCCCGGCGAGCGCGACGCCCAGCCCCGTCGCGGCGAGCCCGGCCCGCCGCCAGGAGGCGAGGTCGCGGCGGCCGCGGCGGCGGAGCCGGAGCCAGCCCTGCGCGAAGAGGAGCGCCGCGAGCGTCGCCGCGGCGAGCACGGGCGGCGGCGCGCTCCACGCTGCGTGGGCGACGAGCACGTCGTGGATTGTGCCGGTTCGCGACTCGCGGCCGACCCCTCAGAGCCCGAGGTGCCGCGCGATCACCATGCGCTGCACCTCGTTGGTGCCCTCGCCGATCTCGAGGATCTTCTGGTCGCGGTAGAGGCGGGAGATCGGGAACTCGTCCATGAAGCCGTAGCCGCCGTGGATCTGGAGGGCGGCGTTGACGGCCCGGTTGGAGAGGAGACCGGTGTAGAGCTTCGCCTGCGCGGCGGCCAGCGCGAACGGGCGGCCCTGGTCCTTGAGCCAGGCGGCGCGGTAGACGAGCTGCCGTCCGGCCTCGATCTCGGTGGCCATGTCCGCGAGCTGGAAGCGGATCGCCTGGAAGCTCGAGATCGGCCGGCCGAACTGCTGCCGCTTGGCCGCGTAGGCCACCGCGAGGTCGTAGGCGCCCTGCGCGAGCCCCACGCCCATCGCGGCGACCGAGATGCGGCCCCCGTCGAGGACCTCCATGAACTGCTGGAAGCCGCGCCCGCGCACCCCGAGCAGGTTCCCCTCCGGCACCGCGCAGCCGTGGAAGTGGAGCTCGCGCGTGTCGGACGCGCGCCAGCCGAGCTTGCGCAGCGGCGGCGAGATCTCGTAGCCCGGCGTCCCGTTGGGAACGATCAGGTTCGAGATCTCGCCCTCGCCGGTGCGCGCCGTGATCGTCACGCAGGCGGTGATGTCGGTGCCCGCGTTGGTGATGAAGATCTTCGAGCCGTCGATCACCCACTGCCCGTCGCGCAGCTCGGCCCGGGTGCGGGTCGCGCCCGCGTCCGAGCCCGCCTCGGGTTCGGTGAGCCCGAACGCCGCCAGGTTGCGCCCCGAGGCCAGCCGCGGCAGCCACTCGTGCTTCTGCTCCTCGCTGCCGAACAGGTAGATCGGCATCGTCCCCAGCGAGGTGTGCGCCGCCACCGTGATCGCCACCGACGAGTCGACCCGCGTCAGCTCCTCGATCGCGATCGCGTACGACACCATGTCCCCGCCCGCGCCCCCGTACCGCTCCGGGATCGGCAGCCCCATCAGGCCGAGCTCCGCCAGCTCCGCCACCAGCTCGTACGGGAACCGCGCCTCGCGATCCAGCTCCTCCGCCACCGGCGCCACCCGCGTCTCCGCGAACTCGCGCACGGTGCGCCGGACGAGCTCCTGCTCGTCGGTGAGGTCGTAGTTCACGCGAGCATCCCGGCGATCTCCGCGATCAGCCGGACGCCGTAGCCCGTACCGCCCGGCACGCGCATGACGTCGCCCCGGGAGCGCTCGAGGAACCCCGGTCCGGCCATGTCGACGTGCGCCCAGGGGCCCTCGCCGACGAACTCGTGCAGGAACTCCGCGGCGAGCGCGGGGGAAGCCTGGCGGAGCGTCGAGCCGTTCTTCATGTCGGCGAACGCGGAGTCGATGTAGCGACGGTAGCGGGGATGGAGCGGGAACGGCCAGACGAGGTCGCCGCTGCGGCGACCGGCCTCGACGACGAGGTCGCGCCAGGCGTCGTCGTTCGCGAACAGGCCGCCGTAGAGGTCGCCGAGGGCGAGCTCCATCGCCCCGGTCAGGGTCGCCAGGTCGAGCAGGTGGGTCGCGCCCTCGCGCCGCGCGTACCAGAGCGCATCGGCGAGCACGAGCCGGCCCTCGGCGTCGGTGTTGATCACCTCGATCGTCTTCCCGTTCGCGGCGCGCAGGATGTCGCCGGGGCGGAACGCGCGCCCGCCGGGCAGGTTCTCCGCGGCCGCGAGGACGGCGAGCGCGCGCACCGGCGCTCCCAGGGCGGCGAGCGCGCCGACCCCCTCGAGCGCGCCGGCGCCGCCCGCCATGTCGCCCTTCATGTCCTCCATCTTCGCCGCGGGCTTGATCGAGATGCCGCCCGCGTCGAACGTGATCGCCTTGCCGACGAGTCCCAGCAGCACGTCGGGCCTGGCGGGCTGCGGCGGCTCGTAGCGGAGGACGACGAGACGCGGCTCGTTCGCGCTGCCGCGACCGACCGCGAGCAGCGCGCCCATGCCGAGGGCCTCCATCTCGGCGGGCCCGAGCGCCTCCGCGCGCAGGTGCTCGTGCTCGGCGGCGAGCGCCTCCGCCCGCTCGGCGAGCGTCTGGGGGTTCAGCTCGTTGGGCGGCATGTTGGCGAGGTCGCGCGCGCGGTTCGTCCGCTCGGCGAGCAGCGCGGCGCGCTCCGCGGCGGCGCGTAGCTCGGGCGTCTCCGCCCGGCCGATCACGACCCGCTCGGGCGCGCGACGCTCGTCGCGCGTCTTCCAGCGCCCCGGCGAGTAGCCGCCGAGGATGGTGCCCTCGACGAGCGCGGCCGCCTGCTCGGGAAGCGGCGGGGGCAGCTCCTCGTCGAGGAGCCAGAGCAGCGTGCCGCCGACGCGCGAGAGCGCCTGCGCGGCAGCCGCGCCTGCCGCTCGCAGCGCCTCCGCGTCGACCTCGTCGCGCCGCCCGACGCCCGCGAGGACGAGCCGCGGCGCCTCGAGCTCGCCGCCCAGGTGCAGCAGCAGCGCCTCGCCGCGCTCGCCCCGCAGCTCGCCGCTCTCCCGGAGCCGTGCGATCCGCCCGTCGAGCCGCTCGTCGATGCTGCGCGCGCTCGCCCCGTCGGCCGACTGCGAGAAGGGAAGCGCGATCGCGTCCGCCCGCTCGGAGTCCGGC